>JAAZOO010000261.1 GCA_012797715.1 Geobacteraceae bacterium
CGAGACGCTGCTGGCGTCGCCGTGGGAGCACCGGGTCCTGTGGCAGCGGGAGCAGCTGCAGCGTGTCTATTACAACACCACCGAAGCGGGCGAGGAGTTCTTCGAGCGCCTCAACCGGCTGGGGATGCACCAGCGGGACGTGCGGGAGGTCTTTTACCTGTGTCTCGCCCTCGGGTTCAAGGGCCGCTTCATCCATCCCGGCGACGAGTTTCTGCTGGAGCAGCTGAAGGCGTCGAACCTGAAGCTGCTGGTCGGCGGCCCCATGGGGATCCCGTCCCTGGAAAAGGCGGAGCTGTTTCCGGGCGCCTGCCCGCTCTCCACTCCCGAGGTAATTCAGCAGCCGCGCCGGTTCCGGTTTTCCCTGCTCGCACTGGCCGCCATCATCGGGCCCGTGGCCGTGTTCTCTCTCCTCTACTTCATCTACTGGGTCTTTCTGAACAGCATCTCGGAAAAGATCCTTCGGGCGGGGGCGTGACATGAAAGGCGCATTGCTCAAATTCATCAAGCTCTTCGTGCTGGCCGCCGCGGTCGTCATCGTGGTCCTCCTCGTCTTCCTCCTCGTCCTGTTCCTGGGATGGCCCAAGTGGGTCAGCGCCTTCATCCTGCTGGGTCTGGGCGGGATTCTTGTCGGCATCCTGTTCCTGAGAAAGCTGATGCTCCGCCGCCGTGAGCAGCGCTTCGTGCACCAGATAATCGAGCAGGACGAGGCCATGGCGAAAAACATGGCGGCAAAGGAACTGGAAGAGCACCGGGCGCTCCAGGACCAGTGGAAGCAGGCCGTGGATATGCTGCGCCGTTCCCATCTCAAGAAGGCGGGCAACCCGCTGTACGTGCTTCCCTGGTACTTGGTGATCGGCGAGAGCGGGTCGGGCAAGACCACATCCCTCAACAGCGCCCGCCTTTCCTCTCCGTTCGTGGAGGTGAGCCGCACCTCCGGCATCTCCGGAACCCGCAACTGCGACTGGTGGTTCTTCGAAAAGGCCGTAATCATCGATACCGCCGGCCGCTACGCCATCCCGGTCCACGAGGGGAGGGACAAGGACGAGTGGCAGCAATTCCTTACCCTGCTGGTCAAGTACCGGAAGCGGGAGCCCATCCACGGCCTCATTGTCACCGTGGCGGCGGACAAGCTTCTGGGCGCTCCCCGCGAGTCCCTGGAGGAGGACGGGAGGAAGATTCGGCAGCGCATGGACGAATTGATGCGGGTACTGGGTGTGAAGTTCCCGGTCTATATTCTGGTGACCAAGTGCGACCTGATCCAGGGCATGGCCGCCTTCAGCGAACAGCTCCCGGAAAAGAGCCTGGACCAGCCCATGGGCCTCGTCAACCAGGATCTGTCAAAGGACGTGGCCGGATTTCTGGAGAATGCCGTCACCTCCACCGGCGAACGCCTGCGTACCCTGCGCCTTCTGCAGCTCCACCAGAAGCATGACTCCGGCGCCACGGGAGCGCTCCTGTTCCCGGAGGAGTTCGAAAACCTGAGGAAGGGCCTCGATGCCTTCGTCACCACGGCATTCAAGGAGAACCCCTACCAGGAAACTCCCCTGTTGCGTGGCCTGTTCTTCAGCAGCGGCCGCCAGGAGGGGACCCCCTATTCCCACTTTCTGAACGCGCTGGGGCTCATCGGCGAGAAGGACGTGCTCCCCGGTACCAGCAAGGGGCTCTTTCTCCACGACTTCTTCTCCCAGGTCCTACCTCGGGATCGCGGGCTGTTCGCTCCCACCCGGCGGGCGCTGGAATGGAGCTCCCTGACGCGCAACCTGGGCCTTGTTTCCTGGGTGCTGCTGGGTCTGGCCTTCATCGGTCTCCTGACCTACGCCTGCGTGAAGAACGCGTCAACCATCGAGGAGGCCTACGCGGCGCGCCCCCCGGAGATGAAGGGTGAGCTGCGCACCGATCTGACCACCATGGAGCGCTACCGGCGCATGATCCTCAACGTGGAAGAACGGAACAGGAACTGGTGGATCCCCCGCTTCGGCCTGAATCAGAGCCGGAAGGTGGAGAGGGAGCTGAAGGCCCGCTACTGCCGGAGGTTCCGGGATCGTTTCCTGGTCCCCTTTGACGGGGCCATGAACGACAGCATCGCAACCTTTACCACGGGAACCCCCGAAGAAACCACCAGCCGTTACATCGAGCATGTTGCCAGGCGCATCAACCTGCTCATGGCGCGGCGCGAAGGGGGAGACCTGGCCGCTCTCCAGGCGAAGCCGCTGCCGCTCTTCTTCCTGTCCGGCTACGATCAGGGGATGGACGACGATACCAGGAGGCAGTTCGGGTTCCTGTTCCTCAACTACCTCATGTGGCGCACCGATACCGGGGACATCGGCACGGAGACGGCCACCCTGCAGCGGCGCCTGGTGCAGCTCCTCGCCATCCGGCAGAACAACCTGGACTGGCTGGTCCCGTGGTGCAACCGGCAGGGGACGGTTCCCTCCCTGACCCTCCAGTCCTTCTGGGGCGGGAGCGTGTCCGTTCCCGGAGAGAAGAGCGTCCCGCCATCCTTTACCCGCAAGGGAAAGGAGCTGATCAACTCCTTCCTGGCCGAGATCGTGGCGGCTCATCCGGAGTCGGGGGCACTGGAGAGGCCCAAGGCCGCCTTCGAGACATCCTACCGGGGGGCGTGTTACCTTTCCTGGCAGGATTTCGCATCCTTTTTCCCCCGCGGAGCGGAGCGCCTGCGCGGGCAGAAGGAATGGCAGGCCATGGCGGAGAAGATGCCCACCGATCAGGGGCCGTACTTCGCCTTTTTCAATACCCTGACCACGGAACTGGCGCCCCTGTCCGAGCCGGAGGGGATGCCGCCGTGGCTCCGCCAGGTATACCGGTTCCAGCTCCTGAAGGCCGCAGGCGGATCTGTCGTGGCCAAGACTGCCGAGGAGGGGCGAAAGCTGATCGACAAGCTGGAAAAGGCGCTGGGGAGGAAGACCGAAGGGGGCGCGGTTGTGGAAAGCCAGTCGGCCCTTTCAAAGGCGATTCGGGACTATCTGGCGACACTGGCTGCCATCGGGCCGTACACCCGGTCCAGGATGCAGTCCTACCAGCTTGCGCTCCAGGTGTTCAGTGATGAACCGGCCGACAAGTGTCCCTTCAAGGCTGCAGACGATGCCCTGATCCGCATCAGGAGCTCGGTAAGCGGGGGGGCTGACGAAATCTTCATGGGGCTCGCACGGGGGCCGTTCTCCTTCCTGTGGGCATTCGTCAGGCTGGAGACCTCGTGCGCGCTTCAGTCCCAATGGGAGGAAAAGGTGCTGCAGGAAGCACAGGGCGGCATGGACGAGCAGATGATGCAGTACCTGCTGGTCCAGGAGGGGCCGGTGTGGAAGTTCATGAAAGGGCCCGCATCTCCCTTTATCGGGTGGAGTCCCGGCCGGGGATACTACGCCAAGGAGGCTCTCGGCGGCACGCTCTCCCTGGAGCCGGTGTTCGTGACGTTCCTCTCCCGGGGGGCTAAGGTGAAGAAGCCGCCCACGGCGGCAAAGCCGAAGACGAACTTTGTCGTGACGGTCAAGGGGCTCCCCACCGACGCGAATCCCGAGGCGTCACTCAAGCCCCAGTTGACGCGCCTCGAGCTGCAATGCTCCACCGGAAGCCAGTCCATGGAGAACCTGAACTATCCGGTGAGTAAAACCTTCACCTGGTCACCCGACGCATGCGGCGACGTCCTGTTCCAGGTGGAGGTGGGTGATGTGACCCTCACCAGGAGATATTCGGGGCCCCAGGCATTTTCCGCCTTCATTCAGGAGTTCCGCGGCGGAAGGCGGACGCTCTATCCGAACCAGTTCCCGGCGGAGAAGCGTTCTCTGGAGCGACTGGGAATCCGGTACATCCGGGTGAATTACCAGTTCAGCGGCGACCTGTCCCTGGGGGGAGGCGGCGGTGGCGGCGGTGCCAGGTCCGCTCTGCCGGGGCAGGTTCCCAGGAGGATTGCCCGGTGCTGGGACTGAGCCGGACCGAACAGAAGTGGCGGTGGGCCGCCTGCGGCAAGCATCCCGTTGCCGGCGATTATTTCCGCGTGGGTGACGCTTTTCCCACGGCCGGTCTTTTTGCGGACTGGATGGAGAAGGGGTACGCGGCGGTGTGCGGCACTGCGGCGGAAAGAGACTACAGCGCCACGGCATGCGGGTGGCGCTTCTGGGCAGCCGGTGAGAAAAGGAGGCTGGTGTGCGGCCTTGTCCGGGACAGCAATGATTGCATCGGCCGGCCCTACCCCCTGCTGGTGGTGGGTGAAGGGCCGCTCCACCGGTGGGAGGAGTCGTGGGAAACCATTCCGTCTGCTTGTGAACGGACCTGGGGCTACATCGAATACTGCAGAACAAAGAATAGCAGGGACCTGATGCAGCTGGAGCGGGAGATTCTGAACACGCCGTCCCCTGCGCCCGAGCGGACGGGTCTGGCGATGGCTCCGGGAAAGCCCGCAATCGTTGTCGGGAATGACACCGGTTTCGTTGTCTCCCTCTTTGAGGGGGAAGGGTACGACGTATTCCACCTCACGGCAGAGCAAACCGGCGGCAGGATCGACTCGGTCATCGAACTGCACCGGACTTTGAAGAACCGGCAGGCGGCGGCTCCCACAGCGTTCTTTATCGGGGGGAGTTTCGAGAAGACCTGTGCCGTCCGTTTCAAGCGACCCCTCCTCTATGCGGATTTTGCCGCCCTGTGGGCCGTTCCCCGCATGGAAGGGCGCGCTTTTCGCTCCCCGGCGTGTCCTGCCTGACGGCCGCTGCAGTGCAGCAGGCAGGGGAGGCCGTCCGCATCCCCTCCGGCCCAGGCGGCGCGCACGGGGGGTGCTGCAAAGGCACTTCCGGCGGATGACGGCATGAAAGGCAGGTGCCCATGGAAATCAAGGAACTGATACGAGCCGGCAGGCTTCAGGAAGCCAGGGTCCGAAGCGCGGAAGAGGTCAAGGCATCACCCTCCGATGCCGCCAAAAGGACGCTCCTGTTCCAGGTGCTCGCCTTCTGCGGCGAATGGGACAAGGCGCAGACTCACCTGGACATCCTTGCAGAACGGGATCCCCGCGCGGAGACAGGCGCGCAGGTGTACAGGAACCTCATCACCGCCGAGAAAAAGCGGGCGGAGGTTTTTCAGGGAACGGCCCGGCCTTCATGGATGACCGGCATCCCCGACTGGCTGGAAGAGCTTTTCCTCGCCCGTGAGAAGCTGGGTGCAGGCTCCCTTGACCAGGCTTCGGCCATTCTGCGGAAGATTGACGGGAAGACGCCCCCGCTTTCCGGGTCCGTGGACGGGAAAGCCTTCAGGAAATTCAGGGATACGGATGATTTCCTCGCCCATTTCCTGGAAGTATTCGTCCATGATTCCTATCTCTGGTTTCCCTTTGCCTCCCTCCGGGAGGTATCCGTTGCCGAGCCCAAGAGCCAGTTGGACCTGCTCTGGATACCCGCGCGGATCACCACGACGGAAGGTCTGGCTGTCGGCTGCTATTTGCCGGTGCTCTATCCGGATTCCTGCCGCGCCGGTGACGACCGGCTGCGGCTGGGAAGGATGACCGACTGGCGGGACCTGGGAGGGGGGGTGTACCAGGGAG
Organism: Geobacteraceae bacterium; assembly: GCA_012797715.1. Taxonomy (GTDB): domain Bacteria; phylum Desulfobacterota; class Desulfuromonadia; order Geobacterales; family Geobacteraceae; genus RPRC01. Next base: position 5,546 of record JAAZOO010000261.1, read on the forward strand.
TGGGGCAGCACATCTTTCTGGCGGGAAACGAGGAAAAGCCTCTCCTCGCACTACGTGACATCCTGTTTCACGGGAAGGAAAAAGGTGGTGTATGAAAACTCCCATTGATCCGGAGATGATTCTGCGGCCTATTTCCGAGGAGAGCCCGGCCGGCGAGGACCTTCGCTATTCTCCCGTCTACGAGGAGATCAAGGAGGCGCGCAGATCCGAGGATCCCCTGGCCATGGGCGATTGGCAGCGTGAGTTGAAGACGGCCGACTGGAGCCGGGTTGTCGCCCTTGCCGCCGACGCCCTCTCCACGAAGACCAAGGACCTGCAGATAGCTGCCTGGCTGTGCGAAGCCCTGGTGAGGGACGGCGGGTTCGGCGAGCTCTCCCGGGGCCTCGCGATCCTGGCCGGTCTCGAAGAAAGGTTCTGGGACAGCGTGTATCCCCTGGTGGAAGAGGACGACCTGGAATACCGGATTGCTCCCTTTGAGTTCCTCAACGACAAGCTGTCCGCGGCCATCCGTTCGGCGCCGCTGAACGATCCTTCCGCAACGTTTGTCTGTTCCCTGAATACCTGGAACGAATCCAGGGAGGTGGGATACGAAGCGGATACCAGAAACCGGTTCGGCGACGTGGACGAACAGAAACGGCAGCGCCGGGACGAGCTGATAGCGGAAGGGAAGGTGACCGCCGAGGCCTTTGATGCAGCCGCGGCCCAATCGTCCCCTTCTTTCCGCGTCACACTCCTGGAAGACCTGGCGCGGTGCTGCGAGGCGTTCCGGGAACTGGATCGGGTGACGGACGAGCGATTCGGCCGGGATGCGCCGCGGCTTTCCGACATCGGGGAGGCTCTGGAGGAATGCGAACGGCTTGCGGGCAGGCTCTATCGCGAAGAGAAACAGCAGATGGAGGCACCGGCCGGGGAAACGACGGAACCCCCTCCTGAAGAGATGCCGTCTCCCGAAGAGGTCCGGGATACGGTTTTTCCCTTCGCAGAACCGGCAGCCGTGCAGCCGTCTTCCGTTCCTTCGGGAGGACCCGCGATTCCTTCGGCTGTCCGGGTCGAGGCCTCCGGCGAGCAGGCCCTGTGGGAGGAGGCGCTCCGGGTGCTGGAGGGGGGAAGCATGAAGAATGCCCTGGCACAGCTTCTCGCCGCTTCCTGCGCATCCCCCTCCGAACGTGACCGGAACCGCTACCGTCTCCTCATGGGCAAGCTCTGTCTCCTGGCCGGCCGGCCGGATCTGGCGCGCCCTATCCTGGAGGAACTGGCAGCCCTCATCGAGGAACTCCACCTGGAGCGGTGGGAATCGCCCCTCTGGATCGCCGAGGTGCTGGAGGCGCTGTACCAGTGCCTGACGAGCGGCGAGCCGTCCGACGACGATCGGGGACGGGCCGGGGAGCTGTTCCGGCGGATCTGTTCCCTGGATGTAACCAAGGCCATACTGTACAGGAAGTGAATTCCTCAGGAAAGGAGGACCTATGCCGAAGAAAGAGAGCACGCAGCACAAAATCGACCGGGTGCGGGCGCCGATGGTCCACATCACCTATGATGTGGAGATAGGCGACGCCATCGAGATGAAGGAGATCCCCTTCGTTGTGGGGGTGTTGGCCGACCTGTCGGGCAAGCCCGACGAGCCGCTCCCCAAGATCAAGGACCGGAAGTTCGTGGAGATCGATCGGGATAATTTCAACAATGTCCTGGAGGCCATGAAGCCGCGGGTCGCCTTCAAGGTGGACAACAAGCTGAGCAACGACAA
>JAAZOO010000262.1 GCA_012797715.1 Geobacteraceae bacterium
GGCACCTGGATAGAGGACGATTTCTGTGGTATTGTCATAGCCGTACAACACCGTGAGGAGGAACGAATGGAACACAAGCACATTATCGTCGAAGACCTGAGCGATATCAGCTCCCGCTTGCACGCTCTCGCAAAGCATCTCGAAGGAGAACATGAAAAGCAGCATTGGGACAAGGCATGTATCGAGATCGATACTCTGCTCCGGTTGGTGGAAAGCCGGATAGCCGCACGGGGAGGATTCTGATGGGCTGCGGCCGGTGAACGAATCGCCTGTCGAATGTGCTGAAATACCCAAGAAAGTGAAACGTGCCATACATGAATGAACGCAAGATTGAAATACGGGAAAATGAGCCGCTTGCCCCATTGACGACCTTCGAAGTGGGCGGCCCGGCACGCTACTGTGTCCGGATTGTGTGCGAGGAGGATGCCGCGGCAGCCCTGTCCTTTGCCGGTGAAAAAGGTTGTGAGACCCTCATTCTGGGAGGCGGGAGTAATGTCCTCATCAGCGACGAAGGTTTTCCGGGGCTGGTGCTCCTGAATCGTATCACCGGCATTACCGTCGAGGAGAGTGGCGGCAGCGTTCTTGTCACTGCCGGCGGCGGCGAAAACTGGCAGGAATTCGTCGACCTCTGTGTCGCCAGGGGGTGGCAGGGACTGGAGTGCCTGGCGGGTATACCGGGTACCGTTGGCGCTTCCCCGATACAGAATATCGGCGCCTACGGCCAAGAGGCGTCCCAGGCCATTGCGGAGGTTCGATGCCTGGAGATAGCCACAGGCGAGGCAGTGACTTTTGATGCCGAGGAGTGCTCCTTTCGCTACCGGGAGAGCATTTTCAACACTCGGCACGCAGGGAGGTATCTCGTGACCTCGGTCACCTTTCGTCTCCTGCCGGGAGGAGCGCCGGTCGTGAAGTACCGGGAACTGGCGGAACGGCTGGCAGGCATTTCACTGCCCACACCGGCGGATGTGCGCGATGCCGTGATAGCGATCCGGGCCGGCAAGGGGGTTCTGGTACGGACCGGATTCGAATCGTTCCGGAGCGCTGGTTCTTTCTTCAAAAACCCGGTCCTGCCCCGTGCCCGGTTTGCAGAGATCGAGGCGCTCCTTTCCGAAGCCGGGAAGGCGGAAAACTGGGCCTGGCCTTTGCCCGGCGGTGACGTCAAGGTTTCCGCGGCGTACCTCATCCAGAGTGCGGGATTCGCGCGAGGCCACTACAGGGGAAACGTCGGTATTTCCCCTCACCACACCCTGATCCTGATCAACCGCGGAGGGGCCACTGCCCGTGAAATTGTCGAATTTGCCGGGGAGGTACGGCAGCGGGTGCTGGACCGGTTCGGGGTCGCCCTGCTTCCGGAAGCCCGGATGATAGGATTCGCTTCCCCCCCGTTCGGTTGCGACCGGGAAGAATAGAGGGAAACGAAAGGCCAAACCGTCCGTCATTTGCCCGGCAGAGCCGGGACACGGAGCTTTCGTGATGGCTCCCGAAAACAGTGCCGGGGACACCGGAGAAGGGGGCGGCAGCATTCTCACCAGTGTGTCCCGGTAACGCTTGCGAGGCATAGGCGTCGTTGGAAGGGGAATAAGATGATTCTTGATCCCGTATCGCTCAAGCTCTTCGTCGCCACCGTGGAGGAGGGCACCATAGCCGCTGCCGCGGAACGGGAGCATATCGCGGCATCCGCGGTAAGCAAGCGCATCGGCGATCTGGAGGACACGCTCCGGACGCCGCTTCTCAGGCGGACCAACAAGGGGGTTGTGCCGACGGCTGCAGGGGTTACCCTGCTCAATCTGGCGCGGGGCGTTCTGCATGATCTGAATGACATCTTCCTGCAGATACGGGAGTATTCCAGCGGGGTGCGCGGCCGCGTCAGGCTGTGGGCGAATATCTCCGCCATTAACCAGTTTCTGCCGAACGAGCTCAAATCGTTCCTCAATGCGCACCCGCTCGTGCAGATCCGCCTGGAAGGGAACATCAGCGAGTCCATCATGAAGGCGGTTGCCGAGGGCGCGGCTGACGTGGGCGTCATTACGATGGATTCATGCCGGGAGGATTTGGAATATCTCCCCTACCATACGGATCAGCTTGTGGTGATTACCCCCAAAGAGCATGTCCTGTCCAAAAGGAAGTCGGTTTCGTTCCGGGAGACGCTGGACTTTGATTACGTGGGGCTGCCGGTGGGGAGCGCGCTCAACAACCGTATTGTGCGGGCCGCCAACGACCTGGGGAGGAATCCCAGGCTGCGGATTCACGTGAACAGTTTCGATGCCCTGTGCCTCATGGTGGAGGCCGGCCTCGGGATCGGCATCGTGCCGAGGGGCGCTGCCAAACCCTACCGCAAGGGCCTGCGAATCCGTACGGTTTCGTTGCTGGAGCCGTGGGCGACGCGGGATTTGAAGCTGTGCGTCCGTTCCTATGGCGCGCTCCC
>JAAZOO010000021.1 GCA_012797715.1 Geobacteraceae bacterium
CTACGCTCATTTCACTACAGCCGATACACTCACCCTTTTTGGTTCGGACAGTATCGGCTGTGGCCGCTCCATTTCGCTAAGAGCAGCAACGAAATACGACAGAGTCGCTCTCTGCGGATACCTCCAACTGCCGGTTTTAGGATCAATGCAGATGGCCTGATGATGCGGGGAAGGGAAGAGTTCCGGGAACGTTTTGACACGCATCGTCAAATGGGATATGTTTCCGGAGAATGACGTGCCATATCCCCTCTCCGAGGAGCTCTTCCCATGAAGCCATGCGTTCTCCCATCCGTCGCACTTTCCTCCCTGATTCCGGGAGTCCCCCTCCCCTCCTTCCGCTCCGGGCAGCAGGCGAAGCCGTTGCAGCAGGCACGGGAGGTCCTCCCATGACGGCTTCCACCCTGTTCTATTTTCTCGGCGCGTCCGTCGCCCTCACGATCGCGCCCGGGCCTGACAACACCTTTGTCGTGGCCCAGGGCATTTCCCGGGGAAGGAAGGCAGCCATCGTCACCGCCCTCGGCATGTGCAGCGGGGTCAGCGTCCATACAACGGCCGCGGCCCTCGGCATCTCCGCTCTCCTCTATTCGTCCGCAACGGCGTTCCAGGTACTGAAGTTCGCCGGCGCCGGCTACCTCCTGTTCCTTGCCTGGAAATCACTCAAGGAGGAGCGGATTCTGCTGCCCAGCAGCGTATCGGGCGAGCGGAGCTCCCGGCTCCTTTTCCGGCGGGGGTTTGTCATGAACGTGATCAACCCCAAGGTGGCGCTGTTCTTCCTGGCATTCCTTCCCCAGTTCGTCTCCCCCGGCTCCGGCACCGCTGCGGCCCAGATGTTCATCCTGGGGCTTCTCTTCATGGCCCAGGCAGTGGTTGTCTTCAGTGTCATCGGCTGGCTGTCCGGAAGCATCGGTGATGCCGTGGTGAAAAGGCCCCGCATCGCCCGCTGGTTCGGCCGCCTGAGCGCCGTCGTTTTCGCATCCCTCGGGATTCGGCTCGCCCTGGCGGAGAGGTAACGGAGGGGAAGGGGATGGAACAGCTTGCTTGCATGGTGATGATGTGAGAACAGAGACGATTGGACCGTATAAACGGGTAATACTCCTGCCCGGGGAGTTCTTCGTTTCGTCGAAGCCCATCGTTATTTCGACCCTCCTCGGCTCATGTGTTGCCGCGTGCCTCTATGATCCCCACCGGAAGATCATGGGGATGAACCATTTCCTGGTAAGCGGAAACATCCGCCTGCCGGCAGCGCCGATCTGCCTTTCCGAGGCGGGGCGTTACGGGATCCACGCCATGGAGCTTCTTATCAATGAAATGATGAGGCAGGGGGCGCGGCGAGACACCCTGCGCGCCAAGGTCTTCGGCGGAAGCTCTCTCAGCGGCACGCACGGGCGGTCCGTGTACCGCGTCGGAGAGAATAACAGCCGGTTTGTCCTGGAGTTCCTGTCATTGGAAAACATACCCATCGATGCGAGCGATCTGGGAGGGACGCACGGGAGGGTGCTCCATTTCTGTCATGGGGAGTATTCCGTATACGTGCGGAAAATACGGTCCGATCACAACGAGCACCTTGCCAGAAGGGACCGGCAGTGCTGGATCGATGCCCTGCGAAGGCAGGAGCGCGGAGAGGCTTCGGTGGATCTATGGGGGTAGGGGATGTCCCTTCCCGCGGGCACGGCCCCTTTTTGAGGAACAAGGGACGGCTCGTTCCTGCTCCCGACACGTTCCGTGCCGTCCCTGCCCCTGCCTCCCCTGTCTCCGCCGCTGTAACCGAACGCCGGGGCCATGGGAGCCAGCGGGACAATCGTCCTTGAATCTCTTCCCATAGCACCATCTCCATACGGTTCTTCTCATGCCACGTCTCTCCCGCACCCCCTTTGCCAGGCTCGGGGCGAAGGGAGGCACCATGCCGCTACTCCCATCGTGCGGAGCCTTTCGAAGCCCCGTCCGGTAAAAAGCCGGTTTCTCCTGTCCTCCTGCTGCGGTCGCGTCTTGACATCTTCCCGTTCCCCTGGTACGTTATCATTTGACAACATATTGCGGAGATCACCATGGAAGAGCTCACTCCCCGCCAGCGGCAGGTGCTGGCATTCGTCACCGGATTTATCGACGCCAACGGCTACCCGCCGACCCTGCGGGAGATCGCCCGCCATCTCGAGGTAAACGGCACCCTCGGGGTGATGCGGCATCTGGACGCCCTGGAGAGGAAGGGGTATCTGACCAAGACCGCCAACAGTTCCCGGGGGATCGTGCCCGCCGGCCGCACCTCCTCGGTCTCCCTTCCCATCGTCGGCGTCGTGCGGGCCGGGCTCCCCGAGCCGGCGGTGGAGGATATAGAGGGATTCTTCGCCATCGACTCCTCCCAGCTCCGCTCGGGAGGCTCCTTTTTCCTTCGGGTGAAGGGGGACTCCATGATCGGCGCCTCCATCCTGGAGGGGGACCTGGCCCTGGTCCGGCCCCAGCCTTCGGCCGAGAACCGGGACATCGTGGTGGCCATGGTGGACGGCGAGGCAACGCTGAAGCGCTTCTTCAGGGACAAGGGCCGAATCCGGCTCCAAGCCGCCAACCCCAACTACGACGACATCATCGTGCGGCCGGGCAAGGGCGACGTGACCATCATCGGCAAGGTGGTCGGCATCTACCGCCCCCTGGAGTGAGCCATGGAGCGGATCCGGGAACCGGTCAGGGTGGCAGCTATCTTCAACCCCGGCGGGAGGATCCGGCCGGTCTGGTTCGACTGGAAGCGGAAGAAGCATACCGTCCTGGAGACCACCTACACCTGGCAGGAGAAGTCGGGCGATACCATGCTCCTCCACTTCGCCGTGGCCGACGGCGAGGCCCTCTACGAGCTGGTGTACGACACCCGGGAGCAGAGCTGGCTGCTGCACGGGGTGGAGGCGGGGTAGAGGCAGAATAAATCTTGGCGTGATACCCGGCAAAGATTGGTGTATAACCATACTATTCCGTATCAGGAGCGCGCATGATGAACAATCAAGACATCCGATGGCGGCAGCGTTTCAGCCATTATCAAAAGGCGCTTCTGCAACTGAGCAACGCGGTTGAACTCAGCCGCCAGCGTCCCCTGCCGGAGCTTGAAGTACAAGGGCTGATCCAGGCATTCGAGTTCACCCATGAGCTGGCATGGAACGTCATGAAGGATTACTTTGAATATCAGGGGAATACTTCGATCACCGGCTCGCGCGATGCTACTCGTGAAGCGTTTCGGAGAAATCTGATCATCGACGGCGAAGGGTGGATGGAAATGATTCAAAGCCGGAACCAGACTTCACATGCCTACAACCGGGAAATTGCCCGGGAAATATCGGAGAAGGTGACCGATGTTTATCATGGGTTGTTCATGGCCTTTGAAAACAGAATGCAGGATTTGAAAAATGCCGACTGACGACGCGGGGGCGAGATTCGGCCTTAAACGAGCTACCATCGATAAGATAAACGGTGTGTTTTCCGCCCATCCGCACGTAGAAAACGTGATACTCTACGGCTCCCGCGCCAAAGGGAATTATCGTAACAGCTCCGACATCGATCTCACCATCGAGGGTGTAGCCGTTACGCTTTCCGAGTTGCTGAAGCTGGAAAGCGAACTGGACGATCTGTTGTTACCCTACAAGATAGACCTTTCCCTGTTGCATCGCATTGATGACCCCGACCTCCTTGACCATATCCGGCGTATTGGCGTAATCTTCTATGAAAAACGGGGAAGCGCCGACCAGTCGACGGATTCGCCGCCCCGTCAGTTGAAGTGAATGGATCACGACTACCTGGAAAAACTGAAGCAGAACCACCCGACGCTGCGGCTCCTGGCCGCCGACAACGCCCCCCTGATCATCAGCTTCCTTTTCCTCGCCTTCATCCAGCCCAACCGCCGTTCCCTGCCCCAGGCCGAGATCACCTCCCGCCTGGACGACTACCTCTTCCACCTGCGGGAGATCCACGGGGAAGAAAAGTATCCCAGGTCGGCCCGCCAGTACCTGGAGGACTGGGCCGGCGGCAGAACGCCTTTCCTGCGCAAATACTACACGAGCCTTGGGGACGAGCCGGAATTCGACCTCACCCCCGCCACCGAGAAGGCGGTGGAATGGCTGCAAAGCCTGGAGGAGCGCCAGTTCATCGGTACGGAATCGCGCCTTTTGACGGTGTTCAATCTTCTCAAGGAGCTGGTGAGGAAGACCAGCCTGGACCCGGAGGAACGCATCGCCGAGCTGGAGCGAAGAAAAGGGGAGATCGACGCCGAGATCGAGCGGCTGCGGCTCGGGATCGTGGAGACCTACGAGCCGACCCAGGTGAAGGAGCGCTTCTTCCAGGTGGAGGAGACGGCCCGGCGGCTTTTGGCCGATTTCCGCCAGGTGGAGTACAACTTCCGCGCCCTGGACCGGGAGATCCGGGAGCGGATCGCGGTGAGCGACCTCCCCAAGGGGCGGCTCCTGGACGAGATCTTCACCGAGCAGGACGCCATCCGGGACTCGGACCAGGGGAAGAGCTTCCAGGCCTTCTGGGAGTTCCTGATGTCGGCCCCGCGCCAGGAGGAGCTGGCCGAGCTGCTGGAGGCGGTCTACGGCCTGGAGGCGATCCGCTCCCTCAATCCCGACCCCTTCCTGGCCGGGATCAAGTTCGCCCTGATGGATGCCGGGGAAAAGGTGTACAAGACCAACTCCCTGCTGGTGGAGCAGCTGCGCAAGTACCTGGACGAGCAGGGATACCTGGAGAACCGGCGCATCATGGAGCTGGTCAGGGGGATCGAGAAGAAGGCGGTGGAGATCAAGGACGCGCCTCCTACTGAGCGGGACTTCGCCTTCCTGGACGACACCCGTCCCGACCTGGAGCTGGTGATGGCCCGTGGCCTGTTCGTCCCGCCCAGGAGCGTGGCCATCGGCGATTCCAGGGTGACCGTGGGAGAGGCCGATATTGAGGTGGACGCACTCTATCGCCGGAACTTCGTCAACGAGGCCGAGCTGCGGGGGAATATCCGCCAGGCCCTCCAGACCCGTCCCCAGATTACCCTGTCGGCTCTGGCCGAACTCTTTCCCATCCGCAAGGGGCTGGCCGAGGTGGTGACCTACCTGGAGCTGGCCCACAAGGAGGGGGCGCTGGTGGCGGACGATATCGAGGAGCAGCTGGCCTTTTCCAACGAGGGCGGAGAGGTGCGGCACGTTTCGCTCCCGAGGGTTATTTTTGTGAGATAGTTTCCGTTTGGAGCTTCCGGTACTGGAGATAGAACGTTCGAGAGTAGGTTTTGATCCCCCCTCCCTTGGCGGGAGGGGGTCAGGGGGTGGGGGAAGCCGGCATGAAACCGCGAAATTTTCTTGCCTCAAATGCCCGTTATTTAAGAAACAACAGCACTGACGCTGAGCGTTTGCTATGGCGTCATTTGAGACATAGTCAACTTGAAGGTGTCAAGTTCCGTCGGCAGCAGGCCGTTGAGAGCTACATAGTCGATTTCGTGTCATATACGCCAAAGCTGGCGATTGAGCTTGATGGTAGTCAACACATGAATAACGGGTTACCCGATGAGAAACGAAATATTTGCCTGCAAAATAACGGATTCACGGTTTTAAGATTCTGGAATAACGAAGTCTTTGAAAACCTGCAGGGAGTACTGGAAGTCATTAGAAAGCATTGCCTGGAATCGGCTTCCCCCACCCCCCAGCCCCCTCCCGCCAGTGGAGGGGGAGTATAAAAATCATTCAAAGTCCGGAACCGGATTTCCCGGATGAAAGCAATATAGGAAAATACCATGAACGACTCATTCAACCTCCCCCGGGCCGTCTCCCTGGTCCTGATCCAGCTCTTCAAGGGGGTCCTCTACCAGGACCAGCACCCGGAACAGTGGCGCGACCTGCTGCAGAACCGTGCCGCGGTCTCCGACTATGTGGCGGTCCTCGGCCTCCAGCTCTTCATCGACGAGCCCGAGGGGTACGCCTTCCTGCGCCAGCGGCCCGAGAGCGCGGAGGAAGAGGAGGGGACGGAGCCGCTCCCCCGCCTGGTCCAGCGCCGGGCGCTCAGCTACCCGGTGAGCCTTCTCTGCGTGCTGCTGCGGAAGAAGCTGGTGGAGCTGGACGCGGCCGGGGGCGAGACCCGGCTGATCCTGGGCCGGGACCAGATGGTGGAGATGCTCCGGGTCTTTCTCGGCGAGCGGAGCAACGAGGCCAGGCTGGTGGACCAGATCGACGGCCATATCGCCAAGGTGACCGAATTCGGATTCCTCAGGCGGCTGAAGAAGGACGAGGACCAGTACGAGGTGCGGCGGATTATCAAGGCCCTGGTGGACGCAGACTGGCTGGCCGAGATGGACCAGAGGCTGGAGGAGTATCGGACCCATGCAGACGCTTCCGCTTGATTTCAGCGCCGGCAATGCCCTGGCCGGCTTCCGCCTGCACCGCTTCGAGGTGCTGAACTGGGGTACCTTCACCCAGCGGGTCTGGACCATCGGCCCGGAGGGGCACAACTCGCTCCTGACCGGCGACATCGGCTCGGGCAAATCCACCCTGGTGGACGCGGTAACCACGCTGCTGGTGCCGCACCAGCGCATCGTCTACAACAAGGCGGCCGGCGCGGTGGGCAAGGAGCGGGACCTCTACTCCTACATCCGGGGGGAGTACAAGAGCGAGAAGGACGACTACACCCAGGCGGCCCGGGCCATCACCCTGCGGGGGGAGGACACCTTCAGCGTCCTTCTGGCCCACTTCCGCAACGAGGGGTTCAACCAGGGGGTGACCCTGGCCCAGGTCTTCTGGCTCAAGGACCAGAAACGGAACCCGGAGCGCTTCTTCGTGGTGGCCGAGACGGACCTCTCCATCGCCGGGCACTTCGGCGACTTCGGCAGCGACATCCTGGACCTGAAGAAGCGGCTGAAAAGGCTGAAGAAGGTGACGGTCCTGGACAACTTCAAGGAGTATTCCACCCGCTTCCGCTACCTGTTCGGCATCCAGAACGAGCAGGCCCTGGAGCTCTTCTACCAGACCGTCTCCATGAAGTCGGTGGGGAACCTGACCGATTTCGTGCGCAACCACATGCTGGAAGGGGCCGACATGGAGGGGCGCATCGAGGCCTTGCGCCGCAACTTCGACAACCTCAACCGGGCCCACGAGGCGGTGTTGAAGGCAAAGCGCCAGATCGAGCGCCTCACCCCCCTGGTGGCGGACGGGGAGCGCTACCAGGCCCTGGTGAAGGAAACGGGGGAGATGCGGGCCTGCCGCGAGGCCCTGGCCCCCTGTTTCGCCGCCTTGAAGGCAAAACTGCTCCTGGCGGACATCGACAAGGCCGAGCTGGAGATGGAGAAGACCACTTCGAGGCTCGCCTCGGTACAGGAGGAGCTGCTCCGGTTGCGTCGGCGGGAAGGGGAGCTCCTCACCGGCATCGACGACAGCGGGGGACGCCGTCTGCAGGCCCTGGCCGACGAGATCGCACTGCTGACGCGGGAGCGGGACGAAAAGCTCCGCCGGGAGGAGGAATACAGACGCCTGGCCCTGGCCGCCGGACTCAAGCCGGCCAGGAGCGAGGAGGACTTCTACCGCAACCGGCGGGACGGGGAGGCCCTGGTCGCGCAGCTGACCGAGGAATACGAGGAGTCCAAGAAGGGGGAGATCGACCTGGGGGTGGAACTCAAGGGGCTCGCCGGGGAACGGGACACGCTCTCCGAGGAGATCGAATCCCTGCGTCGCCGCGCCAGCAACATCCCTCTCAAGAACCTGACCATCCGCCGGGAGATGGCCGAGGTTC
>JAAZOO010000263.1 GCA_012797715.1 Geobacteraceae bacterium
CGAAATACGACAGAGTCGCTCTCTGCGGATACCTCCAACTGCCGGTTTTAGGATTATTTCTTCTGTTCAGCCAGGCGATTGGCGATGCGGATATAGTGGTCAACATAGGTCATAGGGGCTCTTCTTGCGGCGTTTTCCGCTCGACTCTCCCGGTACGGCGCTACGGTCAGGGGATACTCGATCATTTTCGAACCGAATCGCACCGTAACCGTGGCCTCGTAGACCCCCGGCTCGGGGAGCACCTCCAGCTCCCACGAATGCACCCCGGGATTCCTGACGGAAAGGCAGCGGGCGTTTTTCAGCAGGAAGAACGGGCCATCGCCGGCTGTGCCGTAAACATGAAGCGAAAGTGTCGCCCTGGTTCGGCCGTCGGACAGAATGACGGACGGTTCCTGACGGAATTCGCTGCTGCGAACTTCACGAAAAACCTTTTCAAGCACGTCCGTATCCGTGAAGGAGGTGAGTTCACGGAAACGATCCAGAACCCCCTCGCGGCGCTGGAACTCCACGGGCTGATCATGCCGCAAAGACCTGCCGGTCCGCTGCACCCTGGATGGGGCGGAACTTCCATCAGGAATGTCGGCATTCGTGCTGCTTCCCTGCATGGGGCTCTCCTCGCTCCCTGCCGGGAGCGGAACCGTTCCCGTTCCGTCGCCCCCGACATCTCCGGCATCCCGGCTGCCCGCCTGAGAGTCTTTTGCCTTCTTGTTCGCCTCCTCCGGAGCGTTGGTGATGGTCACCGGTATCTCTCTCCTGGCACCACCGATATCAGTGGCGACGACCTTCCCGGAATAGACCTTGCCCGGAGGGTCCCCGCTTTGTTCGAAACGGACCACGGCAAGGCTGCCGCTTAGCCGCTCGCGAAAGTTGGTGCGGACAGTCCCGCTGATGGAAATCTTTCCCGGGCTGTCGCTCTTTTTCCTCACGGTCTCAGCCATGAAGGCTGAGGTCGTGGAAACGCTCGGAGAGCCCAGGGACGCGTCGGAGTATTCCATAGAGATGTCGAGGGATACGATACCGGGGAGATTGATGGCGCTAATGACGAAGCCGTCGGTTCCTTGGGCGGAAATTGCAACCCGGCCTCCGTCAGCCCGGCAGGGTCCGGCCAGGATGTTCAGCCAGAAAACCAGCGACGCCGCGCACAGGAAGAACCGCCACAGCGCCGTGCACCTTCGGTTCCCCGTTCCATCCGGGCTACCTGACATTGATCGTGTCCAGCATCTATCTGGCATCATGGAAAGAAAACCTTTCGAAGCGGCAAACTCTGCCGTTGACTTCGCCATCAGGAGCGCCCCCTCGGTCATCGCCTTGAGTTCCGGATCGTCTTTCGGGATGCCCCCTCCCGCCAGTTTCTCCGCAAAGGACCGGATTGTCTTGCCATGGCTGCACCCCAGGTCTTCCATGGGCTTCACGGAGGTCTTCGCGAACAGCCTCCGCGCCCCGTTCCTGGAAGACACCGCATCCTTCATTTCTTTCGTGGTGCTGGTGTTCTGCAATCCCACCAGTTTGTCCCCGTAGGGCTGAAGGTTCTCCGTGGACAGCGGCACGGGTGAAGCCATCAACGGCGTCCGTCTCATGTGCCCCATGGAGAAGAAGTCCCTGCCTTTTTGAACCGTGCTGGGCAAAAAGCTCTTCATTCTCGCCTACTCCTTGCTGCCGGGCCAGCCGAACAAGGATACCCTGTGGCACCAAGGTGCTGGGGAGGAGGGCTGAGAGCCTATCGCGGCGGGGCGCCCGGGGACGCGCGCCAATGGGAACGGGAAATGATTCCGGACTCCCCCTACTCCGTACATTCCGGTTTCCGCTCTACCCATTTGACACCTGCGGCGTCAAGCCTCAGCACATCCACCGGCGGACCGACACCGGGAGCGCGGGACGCTATCACCAGCTCCACCATCTCTTTGGCGGTCCGTTCAGGGGCGCTCCAGTCCAGCTTCCCACCCTTTTTCAGGTATGCATCAATTGCGGTTCTCTCGGTCAGAAAGAAAGCGGTAATGCCTTGGGAATTGCAATCACCAGGGCAAACGGTTCGATGCGCCCGTATCAGCATCTCCCCCGAAGGCATCGGCACGGGATGCATGTCGAGGAGCACTACCTTCGCAACGCCTTGTTCACGACCGGCAAGCAGAATTCTGACCAGGGGAGCGGTCTTTCCCCTGATATGCTTGTTGTACAAGGCAGGGGCTTCCGACCTGAGCCGCGCAAGCTCATCCCGCAAGCCCGTGGATACGGCATTCACCACCGCGTCGACTGATTCGGTCACGGACACTCCCGTGCCGATGCTTCCGGAAACGAGCTCCCGTACGTCATATCCTCGAAAAGGGTCTTTGTAGAATCCGGCAAGGGTGAAGACGACATCGCCGGCCCTGTAAATCTTGCACTCCCGAGTGGAGGACTCCCCCGTTGAGTTTTTGGCGGTCATCATGCTGTCCGCTGCTATGTACACGGAATCAGGAGTTCGAAGGCATACTATGGAAGTGGCTGATGCATCGTGGGCAAGGAATACGATCGGA
>JAAZOO010000264.1 GCA_012797715.1 Geobacteraceae bacterium
ATCCGCCCCGCCGAAGTCCAGGAAGAACCGTTTCCCTCCCTCCTCGAAGTAGCGGTCGACCGGGATGGTGAGGGATGCCCCGCCGCCCCCCCCCCACCGGGATGGTCACGGCATGTGCCTTGCTCCATTTCAGGGAAAGGGCGTCCAGGAGCGCGTCCGCCATGGCCGCCGCATCACCGGAGGGAACGGTTCGGATTCCCGTCATCTTCGCCGCGGGTTGCAGGACAGGGAGGGGCGAATTCGGTTGGGGCGTTTCCTGCGATGGGAGTGCGGCTCCCTCCGCGGGCGGCGGCGCGGCAGCCGCAGGCTCCGGAACAGCCTCGCCACCTGTCGGAGCCACTTCACCAGGCGTGGAAATCGCAGCCGGGGCAGGAGGGGTGGTGGGTGGCGTTGGCGGGGTCGCGGCCCCCACCGGCGGAGGGGAAGCGGCGGCTATCTTTCCCACCGCAGGGATACGGATGGTCTGGCCGATCCGGAGCCCCCTGATATCCCGGATGCCGTTGATCCTGAGGATACGGGGGATCAGGGCCTCGGCCCTCTCCGAGGAGAGGCCGAAGCGGGACGTGAGAACCTTGTAGATGTGGTCTCCGGGACGGATGGTGTAGGTAACGAATTGCCCTTCCAGGTCCCGTGCCGTGGGGGGGCCGGGAGAGACGCGCTTTTTCGGGACCGGCTTTTGTGGGCGTTTCCCGGGTTTTTCCGAGGATTTCCTTGCCGGCGGAGCGCTTCTGTCCAGATCGGATATCTCGATCTCGAACGACTGACCCGCGCACCACGACCCTGATGGTCCGCACAGGGAGATCAGCAGGACAAGGGCAGCTGCCCGGCCGGGGAGGGAAGGGGAGGCACGGCGTGCCGAATGCAGTATGGTCATGGTCAGGTGCTCCGTTCTTCCGTGAAATCTAGCGAAAATCTACGACAAAGGCCTTTACCATCCGGTCGGGCTCTCTGCGGTAGATGAGGATTCCCGCTCCGTTCTTCAGGCGTCCCCTCTCCACACGGTAGGGGCCTTTGCGCTCCCCGCTCTCGATCACGTAGCCGGGGGAACCGGCAACCTCCGTGAGCGCCGAGGATAGCAGGGCCGGAGCGATCCCTGCTCCGCTCCGGTCGATGGTCTGGATTGCCAGAATGAGGCCGTTCTCCCGGTAGACCCGGAACTCGGCGTTCCGGCTCCGGTACATCTCCCACCCCGGGTGGGCCGTTCCGTAGCCGGGATCCGCGCCCTGACGGGGCACGAAGGAGGGGAGTGCACGGAGGGCGCGGTGCGGCGCCGAAGGGGCGGAAGGGGGCTCCCCGGAAAGGGGGAGAGCGGTTTTGTCTCGGGTGCCTTGCGGCGCGGGCGGCTTCTCCGGGCGGCACAACGTAAGGGAAAGGAGGAGCGAGCCTCCGGCGATGCAGCACAGGAGGAGAAACGCCATCCCCGGCCGGAGCGTACGGCGCCGCGGCGTCTCCGGAGCCGGAGATGCGCTGCGGCCTGCTTGAACCGGTGCACCCGCGCCTGCCGCCATGGGGGTCGCGTTTCTTCCGGTTGTGCCTTCATTTCGCGGTTCCGTGGCGCCGGACACTTCCAGAGCGCTGTCCAGAACATCATGGAAGCTGGCCGCGGCAGCCGGCGCCGCGTTCGGCAGCGAGGGGGGCTGTTCTCCCACTGACTGCCCGGAAGGGGAGGCCGGTCGGCCGATGTGCACGATGTCGTCGATCCCCTCGGTGGGAAGGGGCGGCTGGTCACCGGCGTCCTGCACGGCGGCAGGAGTGGGCCCGGGAGGAGCTTCGGCTGCCCGCTTCTTTGCCGGCCGCTTCCGTTTCCGGGTGTGGGGCAGGGGAGCGGTCACGAGGGCGCGGATCGCGCCGGCCAGTTCGTCGTCAGGCAGGGAAGCGTCAACAACGCCATGGAAGGTATCCCCGGCGGAAGCGGGATCGCCCAGGAGAAAGAAACGGACCGATCGCCCCTTCAGTTCGGCGGCGAGGCGGGAGGCGATGAGCTCCCCGGACAATTCGCCCAGCCGTTCCTGGATAAAGAAAATGAAAGGTCCCCTTCCCGAGACCCCCCCAAGGGCATCATCGATTCCTCCGGCAACCCGGGCCGTTATGCCGGGGAGGGTTTCCGTCTGCTTCACCGGCTCGATGAACCGCTCCCGGTCTGCCAGAACAATACAGTACGCCACACCAGCTCCGAAATTTTTTCTGATGCATACCCGTTTCCCGCCATTCTTGAGCCTTCCCTCCCCCTGCAGGGGAGGGGGGAAAGCGGCAATGATTTCCGCAACGGCAATTCTCGTCCCCCCTCAGGGGAAGGAGACGTCCCGGGCGGGATATCGGGTATGCCCGGCAATTTTTGACTACTCTACCGCATTCCGCCCGCGGAAACAATCGGCTAGTGGGATTCATCCCCCCGTCCGCCTGGGCGATGGCGGGGGAACCTCTTCTCCTTGACTTTGGAAATGAAAAGCATTTTACTGTGACGGCTCCGACGCCGGTTGCGGCGGCCGTGTCGTGCCTGCACGCCGGACAGGGACAGCAAGGAAGGAAAATGGACACGAATCCGGGAAGCACGAAGACAGGCGCAACGGACAGCCCCCGCCGGGGCGGGCTTAAGGAGATGACGGCCCTGGCCGTGCCCATGGTCATCTCCCATGGGTGCGAAACGGCCCTCATTTTCACCGACCGCCTGTTTCTCTCGCGGCTCGGCCCGGACTCCATGAACGCCGCAATGGCAGGCGGCTTGTCCGCTTTCATGATGATGACCTTTTTCGTCGGTCTCACCGGGTATGTGACGGCTCTGGCGGCCCAGTACCTGGGTGCGGGGCGCAAGGAGGGGTGCGCCCTGGTTGTTAGCCAGGCTGCCCTGATCTCGTTGCTGGCCACGCCCCTGATCCTGGCGTTGCGCCCCCTTGCCCACTTATTTTTTCAGCTCATGGACCTGCCGCCGGAGCAGGTGGGGCTGCAACGCACCTACTTCGACATTCTGCTGTACGGCGTTATCCTTGCCTTGCTGCGAAACTGCCTGAGCTGTTTTTTTTCCGGCATCGGACGGACACGGGTGGTCATGGTTTCCGCGATGGTCGCAATGCTGGTCAACGCTGCCGCCAACTATGTCCTGATTTTCGGCAAGCTGGGACTGCCCGCTCTCGGCATTCGCGGCGCCGCCTGGGGGACATTGACAGGCAGTCTCTGCGCTCTTCTGGTGCTGCTGGCCGCCTACCTGGCACGCGGCAATCGCCGCGAGTACAGGGTGTTGTCCGCGTTGCGCTTCGACCGCCGGGTCATGGCCACCCTGCTGCGCTACGGTTCTCCCGCCGGGGTCGAGATGTTTCTCAATCTGCTGGCTTTTACCACGATGATTCTGATCTTTCACGGCCACGGCCCGGTCACGGCGACGGCGGTGACCATCGTCTTCAACTGGGACCTGGTTTCTTTTGTGCCCCTGCTGGGGATACAGATAGGGGTGGTGAGCCTGGTGGGCCGCTACGTGGGGGCCGGCCGGCCCGATACTGCCGAGAACGCCACCCGTTCCGGATTGAAAATGGCCTGCGCCTATTCGCTGGGGATACTCCTCCTGTTCGTTTCCCTCCCCGGGGAACTGGTGTCGGTGTTCGAGCCCGGGCATGCCGATGCCGTCTTCAGCCGGGCAACACCCCTGGCGACAACCATGCTGCGCCTGGCCGCATTCTATGTCTTGGCCGATGCGGTGATTCTCGTCTACAGCGGCGCCCTGCGCGGCGCGGGCGATACCTTCTGGGCCATGTGCGCCTCGGTTGCGTTACACTGGCTTCTGGTCCCGGCGCTATTCCTGTTTCTCAGGGTGCTGGAGCTTCCCCCCCAGTCGGCCTGGCTGGTGCTCATTGCCTTTCTTCTCTGTTTCAGCGGGCTGTTTTACCTGCGGTATCGAAGTGGGAAATGGAAGACCCTGGCGGTGGTGCGGGACGGGAGGGCGTAGTCTTTCGGACTTTCCCGATGGAGTGTGGTATATTCGCTCAACCCTGACAGCGCGCAGGATAGAGGGTTGAACGGGGTGTCAG
>JAAZOO010000265.1 GCA_012797715.1 Geobacteraceae bacterium
CCTAAAACCGGCAGTTGGAGGTATCCGCAGAGAGCGACTCTGTCGTATTTCGTTGCTGCTCTTAGCGAAATTGAGCGGCCACAGCCGATACTGTCCGAACCCCAAGGGTGAGTGTATCGGCTGTAGTGAAATGAGCTTAGAGCAGCAGAAAGACGGCAATCGGAGAGAACGAAGGATGCCTCCAACTGCCGAATCTAGGGTGATAGGCATCGGGACAGGCCACGGTGACCCGGTGCCCCATGGGGGTGAACTCTGCCGGACGGAGCAGCACGGTCAATGCCCAGGTGCGCCGCCGACAGTGATGAGATGATTTGCCATGGGCATCCTCCCAAAAACCGTTATCGGAAGAACTCTGCTCCTCTCTATCGCGGCGCTCGCCACGGAACCCTCTTCCATACCGGGGGAGCCCACTGCCCAAGCCTATACCATCTCCCTGAAGTTTCCGGGAGTTCCGATCATCCCTCACGGGGTCTTCCCTCCCAACGCCCAACGGGGGGAGCACGGAGGGACCGTGGATAGGGACTCCGAATATCCCGCTTGTTCCGCACAGCCTGTCTGAAGTAGGATAGTCTCCGCGGAGGGAGGGGGAGGACATGACCATTCCAGCGTTGGAGCTTTTCTGCGGAATCGGCGGCTTTGCGGCCTCCGCGGCCGGGC
Source organism: Geobacteraceae bacterium (assembly GCA_012797715.1). Lineage (GTDB taxonomy): Bacteria > Desulfobacterota > Desulfuromonadia > Geobacterales > Geobacteraceae > RPRC01. The sequence goes on from JAAZOO010000265.1 coordinate 658, forward strand.
TTGACGTGCGCATCGTCGGGGCTCTCGACCAGAGCCAAGAAGCACTCGACGTCTACCGACTGAACTTCCCCGCGCATCGCACTGTCCAGACCGACCGGGAAAAAATCACCGCAGAAGAGCTTGCCTCGTTCCATGCGGACTTCTGGTGGCTGTCACCACCATGCCAGCCGTACAGCGTGCGGGGCGCACGACGCGACCTTGCCGATCCGCGGGCGCGAAGCCTTACGAACATCATGGACGAGTTTCAGCGCATCCCGGAAGAGCGGCTGCCGACCCACCTGGCGCTGGAAAACGTGGAAGGTTTTTCTCTGTCCCGTGCCCGCGAACGCCTGCTGGATCTCCTTGCCGGCAGAGGCTACCTGGTGCGCGAGTTCCGGCTTTGCCCAACGCACCTGGGCATTCCATCCCGTCGCCCCCGCTACTACCTGGCAGCGTCACGATTGCCGGTACAGGAGGTACGGATCCCGCCCTCCCCAGGGAGGTTCCCCCTGGACGCCTATCTTGATCCGCCCCTCTCCCGGAATATCCCCCAGGAATTGCTGGTGCCTGCCGGAATCATCGACAGATTCAGGGATGGCATGCGCATTCTTGACGCCAGCTCCCCCGACGCCTACACCACCTGCTTCACCTCCGGGTACGGAAGGTCCATCATGCATGCCGGCTCCTACCTTCGGCAGGGAGCCGCGGTGCGTCGCTTCGCACCCGAAGAGATCGCCCGGCTGCTGCACTTCCCCGACGGCTTCTGCTTCCCGCCCCATATGCCCTGCAGGGTCAGGTGGCGCCTGATCGGTAACAGCCTCTCCGTCGTCGCGGTCCGCACGGTTCTGTCCGCCTTCCCCGCCTTTGCGCGGTGAACCTGCCCAGCACTGCCGAAGCACGAATCCATCCCGATTCCTTTCGCAGACGAGCCGACTACCCGAGAAAGCGCCGGACTAATGCGGCGCGCAGCATGAGATCGCCCAGCTGTGCCCCGTCGTTCCGTCCGAAAAGTTCCCGCATGCGGCGCACGATTTGCAGATGTTCCGGATCGGGAGAGCAGTCGAATCCCGCACGCTGCAGCGAACTGCGCAGCGAATCCGTCATGAGCGGTCCCTCCATGTCCGTAAAGCGCAGCGCTTCAGCCACGATTTCAGTGAATGACGGGTATTCTTCCCGGATGAAGGCCAAGTCGTCCCGGCTTAAGGCATCGAAGGCCACCAGCTCCGGGGGCAGGCCGAGGGAGTACAGGGAGCACGTGAAAGAAATCGCCCGGGGCAGGCTGACGCCATCCAGCTCCCGCGCGTACCCGAAAAGACCGATATGCAGCTTGCGGGCACGACGGGACGGGACATGTCTGCTCATGCGGTTTATCTGCGGCGCAAGCTCCACGACGCGGCTGCGATAGGACTCGCTGTACCCCTTTATCAATGCAATCGCCCGCACCCTGTCGACAGGCGCGGGAGTACCGATGGGGCGGTTTCTCAGGTAGTCGCATGCCGATTTGACCTGCTCGGGAGAGTAATCGTACTTGAACGCCGACTGAATCGTGAACGTCACCACGCTGGGGTACTCCCTACCCACACGCTCCACCGTCAGCGGCGACAATCCTCCCCGAAACGGAGCGGATCCCATGCCGATAATGGGGTGGATCCGGACACCGGAACGAACCGCCAGATCCCCGAAATCAGCCAGAGCTATCTTGTTGGTGAGTGCCGCTGCGACAAGTCCATAATTCATTGCCGTGTCGGAGCGCGCGAGGAACACTCGCTGATCGCTCATATCCTTATCCTGCAGGTACTCCTCCACGATAGAGGCCGCCCGCAGCATGGATTCCACGTCTTCAAACAGCGGGATGACCTGGATGCTTTCGGGGTACGACCTGCCGATCCACTCGGAGATGGTTATGTCGTCATCACGAAAGCGGCGATGCTGACGCGCGATGATCTGTTCGGTGTAGTACCGGTAGATACGGTCCAGACAGCGCGCCGATGTGGTCATGGGAAGGATGACCTCTCCGATGGGGGCGACATCTCCTCCATAGAAAAGCCGGGCCGCATCGAACGAGCGCGGGATGCTCTCGAGACATTCCAGCAGAATCTTCGCCTCCGCGGGCTCGTAGGTGGGGTTGGGGACCCGCAGTGTCAGCCGGAGGTCCTCTCCGAGCACATGGGTCCGAAAAAACTCCTCATAAAAGGAAAGAAGCTTTTTCACCACGTAGGTGTCGTTTTCCTTTCCCTCCATGTCCCACATCTGCTCATCGCATCCCAGATGTGAATAACTGTAGAAAGCCTCCCGAATCTCCTCCTCGCCTGCGAGCACGGAAGACGAGGCAAAGAACGGAACCGTCGCGTTATCCGGATGTTGTGTACTCATACAGCGCGGGATCTTCCTCACCTTTTCCTCCTCGTGGGTTGCGCACTCCGGAATCAGCTCCCTGGTGGGGCCGGGGAAAACCCTGCAGCCCACGTTTCCATTTTCCCGACACCATTTGACCTTCTTATGGGCACAGTATTTTTCGTAAAGTATCTGTGTTGGATTTTGGATTTATGGCACTCCACGAACCTGGTATCCCAATCTTTCTTCTCGACTCAATTTCTCCGATGTATTTATAGCTGACCATTGAAAGAGTCCGGAACATCGAATCAGCACATCTGATTTCCACGAGCAGTTCAGCTCGCTTTTTAATTTTCAGGGTATTTGCCACTTCTTCAAACGATACGATATTCACATAATGGTCATGAACGGTTTCAGGATTCACTACGGTGTAGGGAGGGTAGTATCCCGTTCTCTCTTTTGCCCCTGTCCTTTCCATAACCTCTTTTTCGTGCCTTTTTCTGGCAGAAACAACATCAGCCAGATTGAACGATACCGTCCAAACCGTGATCGACGTGCCTCCGGTGCGGCCAACACTTTGTGAATCGAAAAAAACGACTGCCTGCCGGCCGTCGGGCAATGCCGAACCTCCCAGGTACTTCCAATCCGATCCGAGAGCTTCCATTTCCGGCAACACGAGGGAAAGTACCAGCAGAAACAACGGAATTGCAATTTGTCTAGTGACCATAGCAACGGCATCCACTCCGCCGATATCCGAATCCCGCCCCCGGGACCCTGCGGCAGGATTCATCCCTCGTTCCCTTCGAACGACGTGAACCGCTGCCCAAAGGAAACTTGCACAAAATACGGTCCACCCTTCCCATGCATATGCAAACGGACACGCCAGGAAAATGCCCCTCTTTCCAATCAATCTCACAGCGAGATGGCGGAGGATTCCAGGAACGTGGACACGTGCTGTTCCAAATAATATTTTCACCCTGTAAAGGAGGATAGTCAACAAGGTGCGCATCCCGCAACGGCCACCCTCAGGTCGATGGGGCAGTTCATGATCCATGATCCGCATCGTGCGCCACGCTACGAACCGTACCCGGAGCACCGCACAAAAAGAGGGGACGGTCTTTCGCGACCGTCCCCTCCTGGGGCAACCATCTTCTCCGTTGCCTATCTTCGTGCGAATCGCCGGAACCCTGCTGCGCCGAGAAGAGCGGCGGCAACCAGGAAGAACGTTGAGGGCTCCGGCACGGCTGCAACGCGGTTCAGTTCCACCTCGCCCTGGAACGTGATGTGGCCGATGGGGGGAAAGTCCTCATCGAAATCGCCGCTCAAGGAGTCCTTCAGCACGCCGTTTTCCAGGACATCGTAGAGTGATATCACTCCGGAAGCGCCTCCCTCATAGGCGATATGGATCAAGAGCGTAGCGCCGTCGAGAGTGACTCCGCTGACCCACCCGCTCTGAATGGTGGGTGTGCTGGGATCCTTCAACTCGCCGTAATCCGTTCCGTCGAATTCATGCAGGACAAGGGTAAATCCCGTGGGATGTGTCGGATTGTGGGAGCCGAATCCGTAAGGAGGGTCGCTCGGCTGCCAGGATCCGCCGGTTCGATCTCCGCTCCAGTCGTATACTACTACAGAATCATCCCAGTAATGAAGCGTCTGATGGTCAACATACCAGGTAAGGCCCCACGTTCCGCTCGCCCCGTCCGGGATTGCATGGGAGATGGCGGGGAGCGTTGTCGCGCAGACCATCACCAGTACTGCCGACACAAGGATACGGTACAGTTTCCCCATTGCTGTTTTCCTCCGTTTCGACTTAGGTTAGTGGAATGAATCAGACGAGACCGTGTTCTGAACCGTGGTTGCAATTTGTGTGCTAACTATTTAAACCTTTTTAACCACATCGTTTTCGCCAATTTCCTCCTAGACACATCCCGCTCTGTAAAGATTTCCGACGCAACCGGCACCCCCCTAGGCACACCCCTTCTGCTCCCGACGAGCACGGGAGTGAAAGGGAAGGCGTCGCCCCCCCGGACACCCCACTGTAATTACCCAATGCGGCCCATATACCCCACAAACTCCCGATGAACCCGCCAAGGGACTCGAAGGGGGGTGAAGCGTACGCTTCTGGTACCGCAAACGCAGGCCGGTCGTGGCGTAAAGCCATCTCCACCTCGGCAATCCCGTCCAGGAAATCGTCACAGCTTCTCACCTTTGCGTTATTTCCCATACTCCCTGAAACATTCGGGATGCCAATGCCTGCCCGCACCAGGCTGGCGCGGGGCATATTTCTCCCCATCCGTTCATGCGCTTCAGCATCCCCTCCCTACCCCCCATCGGCACGGCTTTTCACTGTCGATATATTTTACATTACACTAATGTGTCCGAAATAATTCTATAGAAACAATAGTTTACCATCCGGCACGATATATGCTTTTATTAATTTTTATTATTTTTTATCACTAATTATGGAGGATGCAGATGAAAAGAAAATTCGATGTGAAGATGGCTTTGATTACCGTATCTGCCGTTGCAGCGCTGAGCCTGGGTTCCACTGCCTTTGCCGATACCTTTGTTCTGCAAGGCAACTACCTGAAGGTAGGCGTGAGTAATTCCGGCGGTTTGATTGATGACAACTTTGCCGCCGGCATTGATTACGCAATCAATGGAGATGCTGCCTGGACAGGGTATGATGTTCTGAAACCCGGGACTCCATTCCAATTCTATTCCATCGGCGCCGCCGGCACGTGGGGAGCCGCAGGGTACCTTAACGGCAACACTTTCTCCGCCACCACCACAAACACCAGTTCAGGGGACGTCCTGTCGGCGGTGACGACCGGAACGTACGGTGCTCTCTCCTTCAGTCAGGTACTTTCATTCAACAGGGATTCCGGCGTCATCTATTTTACTACCTCCTTGACAAACACGGGCAACACCACACTGAGCGATGTCGTCTATGCCACCGGTTTCGACCCGGATCAGGATGTATACGCAGGCGGTTGGTATGACACGGTAAACACAATCGGCACGAATCGCGTTGTCGCCTACGCTCCGGTTACGGGGTGGGGAGCTGCGATTGTAGGGAACGGCGTCATGTCGGTATCCAGGTGGTGGGACCAGAATCCGTACAACCTGTATAACGGAGGAGTAAATTTCAGTGACGGCGATGGGGACAATACCATCAACATGGCCTGGTTGCTGGGTGAAATGGATGCGGGACAAACGTATCAAATCAACTACCAATATGCCCTCGGCACCGACGAGTCAGGAAACAGCGCAGTCCCCGAGCCGTCGACACTGCTGCTGCTCGGTGCCGGGCTTGCCGGCCTGGGCCTGGCACGCAGACGGTTCGGCAGCTTGAGCACAAAACGCCGTTGATCTTTGTTTGACAAACTGGCGTGCCATGCGAACGTATTGAACCAAACCTGAAGAAAAGGGGGCGGGCATGGTGAATCGTCGATGTATTGTGATGGCACTGACGGCATTCTTGATGGTGAGCAGCATTTCGTTCAGCAGGGCGGAAGAGACAGCACCCCAAAGGGAACAAAACCACCCTGAACAGTCCGGCCCCAGCGGCGGAGCCGTTGCCGCCGCCGTCATAGCAGACTTCTTCTACATCCCCGGCAAGGTGGGAGTCTGCATCACGAGCAGCGCCCTCTATACCATCGGAATGGCACTGACCGGGGGAATGATATACAGGGAGGCCGGGGATTTCGTGCATGACTCCTGCGGCGGTACCTGGGTGTTAACAGGCGAGGACTTCATGGGTGCCGAAGACAAGACCTGAGAGAGGCGGCGGCCGGCGTCCCGCGATGGGACGGCGGGCCCACGAACAGAAAAGGGGTTCCGGCGCAAGCCGGAACCCCTTGTTTGTATGGCGTCCCCGAGACGATTCGAACGTCCG
>JAAZOO010000266.1 GCA_012797715.1 Geobacteraceae bacterium
GAAAAACTACTGTTACCCGGCTCCTCTCCCGGCTGTACGAGGTGGGAAAGGGAGAAATCACCTTTGACGGCACCGACATCCGGTCACTCCCCCTGACAGAGCTGCGGTTGCGGATAGGCATGGTCCTCCAGGAACCGTTCCTCTTCACCGGATCCGTCGGCTACAACATCTCCCTGGGTGACGAGGCGGCAGCCGCAAGGATGGAGGCCGCAGCCGCGATCGTCGGCGCGGACCGCTTTATCCGGAACCTTCCGGGCGGCTTCGGCGAGGAGGTGCGCGAGAGGGGAAGCAATTTCTCGGTGGGAGAACGCCAGCTCATCTCCTTTGCCCGCGCCGTGGCCTTCGACCCCGAAATCCTGGTCCTGGACGAGGCCACCGCCAGTGTCGACAGCGCCAGCGAACGCCTCATCCAGCAAGGGCTCCGGGGGCTTCTTGCGGGACGCACCTCCCTGGTGGTGGCCCATCGCCTTTCCACGGTGCGGGACGCGGATCGCATCGTCGTGATCCACAAGGGAGAAAAGGCGGAAGAGGGAACCCACGACCAACTCATGGCGCGGAAAGGGCTCTACTACCGGCTCTATCAATTGCAGTTCAGGGATTGAGGACGTAGCGGAGAGCTCCCGGAAGGGGTATGGGTCCAGGAGTGATTCCACGGGAGAACGGCAGGTGTTCCTCCCGTGGAAAGAAGGGATGGAAGGTACTGACGGAGTGTCAGGCCGAGAACTTCTTGAACGCTTCCAGGTACGTGCGAAGCACCCGGCTCCCCTCGTCGTCGATCTCGGTAAACTCGATACCCGCGGTGAAGTATTTCTCGTCACGGGGTTCCGCATGTTTCACCTGGCCCTTGATGTCCACGAGATCCTCTTCCAGCCCGATAGTTATCAAGAGCGTCCGGCCCGTCTCCAGGGGGATATGCGTCTCCAGCAGCATCCCCTTTTCGCTGATGTTCAGGGTCCTCCCCATGGCCCGGGTCTCTATATTTCCCTTTTCATCCAGGAGCACATAGTCAAGCAGGTTCAGAGAATCCAGCCGTACATAGCGGCGATGGCCTGTGTTCATCCTTTCCCCCATAGGTAAAAGCAATCAGAGTATTCAAGGAAAATACGAGGTATGAGCGTACCATCAGGGATTCCATTACTCACCGCCCGGTATTCCTGCCTGATGTATACCATACTTTTAATGCTCCGTCACCATATGTAATCCCCGGCAATCTCTCTTTTATTCCTTCCGAACAGCACGTGGAACACCCGGAGCCTCTTCAGCTTCATGGGAGAGAGCGAACCGAGGGGGATATGGACGATCTTCTTCCCCAGACGCGCGGCAATCTGCCGGAAACAGCTCCGGGGAGGGCGCGCCGCCACGTAGATCACGTGTTTTTCGCGGGAATAGTCCAAGGCAGCCAGCAGCAGCGTCTCCGCCTTGCTCCGGGCAAGGGAATAGTCATCGTCACGCCAGACGTCATACATGCGGCGGGGCGGGTAGGAGAGGAGAAAACCTCCGTACTCGCTGCGGCAGATGCCGGGTCCCACCACGTTGTCCCCAGGCGGGGTGGCGTAGAGGGCCATGTCCGATTCCTGGTCATGCTCGCCCAGCCACGTCATCAGGTACGGAAACTTCTCCCTCCCGCGATCCTCGTCAAAGATCACCACGACGCTTCCCACGCCTCCCTGGACGCGCACATTCTCCCGCACGTAGATCTTTCCCTCGTGCAGATTGCGCACCGTCTCCCGCATGTCGATGCCGTCCAGCAGGGACGAGGAAATAGGCTCCACGCGGCACTGTGCCTCGGAAAGCTGCTTCGCCCCCTTTTTCTTGAGAAAGCGGCCGTACTCCTCGATGATCACATCCTCGGGCGGCCAGGAGCAGACGGACGGGTCATCGAACCCCTCCAGCCACTCGCCGGGGCGCTTTTCCCGCTTCCTCTTCAGGAACTGCAGGTGGGAGAGCCCCTTGCCCGTCTGCCGGGGACGGGGGCGGAAACGGATCCGGCGGCTGCCGTCGGCCATATCCTCGGGCCTGAGGCGGAGGGTGGGGAGGTCCGCCGTCTCCCGCTGCCATGGGTAGAAACCGGCGAGCCTCCAGAACGCGTAGGCGAAGTTGTCGTCAATGCAGCCGCGGGCCGACGCCAGCATCTGGAAGAGGTCCGGGAGGAGCCTGCCCGCTGTCAGCGCATAATTGCGAGAGAAACGGAAAAAGGCGCGCTTCTGCCAGAGGTGGACCGGTTCCCCGGTTTCCTGCCGGTAGTGGCGCGACGCCTCCCGGAACAGACGGAGCAGGGCCCGCTGACGGTCGGGCCCCTCCCCCTCCCGTCCCGCGTGGTGGGCGCTCCTGAGGACGGATTCGTACAGGACCTGCTCCTCCGGGACGTCTTTTCTGCCGCCCGTGATCAACTCGAAGGCGTTGTAGCTCTTGCGCAGGGAAGGCCCCCCCGCTGCAGGCTCCGGGGGAAGGACGCCGCGGCGCAGTTCGTAGAGCGCCGAGAGAAAGGGGTGCTCCCCCAGGATCTCGGGACAGGAATCGGGATGCAGGTTGAAGAGCGCGATTCCCTCCCGCCGGACCTTTTCCAGCGGCGCCGCCTGGGGCCGGCTGAAGAATCCCTTCACTCTCTCCAGGTGGGCCATGCCGCACACGAACAGTATCCGTTCATACTGCTTTGCCAGCTCCTGAAGGCGAAATGCCATGCCCCGTTCCCGCAGCAGGTCTTCCCTGACCGGCGAGGCGTCACCGCAGGAATTCAGGTACTCGCGGTAGTAGGCGCCGAGCCCGATCCGGTGCACGGCATAGGAATCGGGAAACGGTTCCTCGTGGCAGGGATACTCCTCCAGGTCCACATCCACGCAGGCGAGCGGTATGTTGCTCTCCCGGGCGAGCCGCGCCGCTTCAACCAGGGGATCGGCCGGCTCCATGAGGAGGTACACCGTCCGGTATCGCTCATCGCCCCGCTTCCGGGATAGGCGTACCTCGTAGCGGAGGACCGATATCTCGGGAAGGCGGCTGATTCCCCGCTGAAAATGGTCCCGCAGGGTGGGGGGAAGCTCAACCGCGACACAGTCGGGCCTGAACCGTTCCCATGCCCGGCGCACCAGGGAAGCGAACTCCAGCTTGTAGTGGAGGATGGGAAGGGCGTGAACCGGGCCGAATTGTTCGAGATGGAGTCTGTGGGGCATGCCGCTAGCTCAGAGGTCCAATCTCCTCTCCCAACGGGAGGTCGGAGGGGAAGGCGTAGTAGGTGCGGATCTGCCTGATGCCGCCCTCGATACTCTCCTTCTTGTTCAGAACGATGTCGTTCATACCTGATGTAACCTCCCGCCCGCCATGACGTCTTTCCCTATCCCGGCCCTTTCCTCGTTC
>JAAZOO010000267.1 GCA_012797715.1 Geobacteraceae bacterium
ATCCCACAAGCTGGCCGAGGCGGTATACGCCAAGGCCCAGAGTTCCGCCGCCGAACAGCCGGGTGACGCCCCCGGGGAGGAGAGCGCAGGCGGTGAAAAGGTGGTGGAGGCCGAGTTCGAAGAAGTAAAAGACGACAAAAAATAAAAGAGAACGGCTCGGCACAATGGGCTAAGGGTGAAGGGGAGAGCGGACTACTCCCCTTTTGCCGTTTGCCCCGTGCCTTTTGCCGGTGAGGGACAAGAGTGGCAAACGGAGAAAAGCGCGACTACTACGAGGTGCTGGAGGTCCACCGGAACGCCTCCGAGACCGAGATCAAGAAGGCCTACCGCAAGCTGGCCATAAAATTCCACCCCGACAAGAATCCGGGGAACAATGAAGCGGAAGAGTGCTTCAAGGAGGTTTCCGAAGCCTACGAGGTCCTGTCCGATCCCCAGAAACGGGCTCAGTACGACCAGTTCGGCCACGCCGGGCTCGCTGGTGGCGGCTTCAGCGGGGGGGGCTTCGGCTTCGGCGCCGGAACGCCCTTCGGAGATATTTTCGGGGACATCTTCGGTGATCTCTTTGGAGGAGGAAGACAGCAGCGGGGACGGGGGCGGCGCGGCGACGATCTCCTCTACAACCTGGAGATCAGCTTCGAGGAGGCCGCCTTCGGTGTCGAGTCCCGCATCGAAGTCCCCTACAACAAACGCTGCTCCGCCTGCGGCGGAAGCGGCGCCAAGCCGGGCACAGAGCCGAAGGTCTGCCCCACCTGCCGGGGCGCGGGCCAGGTCCGGTTCCAGCAGGGGTACTTCAGTGTCAGCCGCACCTGCAACCACTGTAACGGAGAAGGGCGCATCATTGACTCCCCCTGCGGCGCCTGCCGGGGAACCGGAAGCGTCAGGGACACCAAGACCATGTCGGTCAAGATCCCTGCCGGCGTGGAGACGGGCAACCGCCTGAAGCTTTCCGGCGAAGGGGGACAGGGGACCAAGGGGGGAGCCAACGGCGACCTCTACGTGGCCATCACGGTCAAGCCGCACCCGGTCTTCAACCGCGACAACAACGACGTTATCTGCGAAATTCCCATCAGCTTCACCCAGGCCGCCCTGGGCGCCGAGATTCCGGTGCCCACCCTGGATGGGAAGATGAACCTGAAGATACCGGAAGGGACCCAGTCCGGAAGGGTCTTCCGCCTGCGCGACAAGGGGATTCCGGTGCTCCAGGGGTATGGCAGGGGCGACCAGCTCGTCGTCATCAAGGTGGAGACTCCCGTCAACCTGAACAAGAAGCAGCGGGAGCTCCTGGAGGAGTTCGCCAGGATAGGCGGCGAGGAGATCCACCCCATGAAGAAAAATTTCTTCGAAAAGGTGGTGGACCTGTTCAGCTGAGGTCCTCCCCTTTCCCCATGAGACTCGATACGAGATACTGCATCCCGTCCAGGCGCGGCTTGTCCCGCGCCTGTGCCCTGCTTTTCGCGTTGGCCCTCCTGTGCGCGGCTGCAGTCCCGGCTCCGGCGCGGGAGACTCACCCGGCCAGGGCGACTCTCCTGAAAAACCGGGAGTACGGCGAGGCTCTCCTGCACGGCATACGTACGGCCCGCTCCACCATCCTCGTCTCCTGCTACCTCTTCAAAATAACCCGGTTTCCCGGCAACCTTCCCCGCCGCATCGCGGAGGAACTTATTGAGGCACGGCGCCGCGGCGTGGCGGTTACCGTGATTTTCGAACAGTCGCGGGAAACGGACGATTCCCTGAACCGGGAAAACCGTTCCACCGCCACCCTCCTTTCCCGCAACGGCGTCACCGTCCGCTTCGACTCCCTTACGACAACAACCCACGCCAAGGCCGTGATCATCGACGGACGCTACGTCTTCCTGGGGAGCCACAATCTCACCCATAGCGCCCTCACGCGCAATAATGAACTCTCCGTGCTCCTGGATTCACCGGAAGCGGCGCGTGAGGCTGCGAACTATTTCGGGGAAATCTGAAATCCCGGAAACGAACTTTCGGGTCCCTCACGAAAAAAGGGCGACCGCGAGGAATGCCCCCGTTGTCGCCCTCTGCCGTGTCCCCTGTGCCGGAACCTCTTATCCCAGAACCGCCTTTTTGAAGTCTTCGATACCCATCTGCTCCACGATGCGGCTCATGCGCTCCTTCTTGCCGCAGTTCTTGTAGAAATCGACAATCTTGGCGACTATCCCGAGCACCTCATCGTCGGTTGCGATGTCCTCAACCAGCACGTCACCAATGCGGGGACGCATGCCGGAATTGCCCCCGACGATGATCTTCCACCCCTTGGGTGTCCCCATGACGCCGATATCCTTCACCCATACCTCCGAGCAGGAGAGCATGCACCCGGACACTCCCATCTTCATCTTATTGGGGAGTTCCATGGCATGGTAGATGGCGTCCAGCTTCAGGCCGAGGCCGACGGAATCCATGACGCCCCGCTTGCAGAAGGTGGTGCCGGGACATATCTTCACGCTCCGCACGCAGAGTCCGATGGCCGCACCAGGTGTCTGCTGCAGGTCGGCCCATATGGCGTCGAGGTCTTCTTCCTTAATGCCCACCAGAGCGATGCGCTGGGCAGAGGTGAGTTTCAGGGCCTGCACCTTGAATTTGTCTGCCGCGTCGCAGATCTTGCGCAGCGTCGCCGTGTCCGTAATGCCTCCCGGAATATGGGGGGCTATGGCATAGGTTTCCTTGTCGCGCTGGAGTATGGCGCCCTTTTCGAGAATATCCTTTTTCATGACTTCCTCCATGTATCGTAATTTTTTAGTGAAGGTCAACATGTAGCACAGATTCCCCGGAAAAGAAAGGGGCGCAGCCTGCCAGGGGAGGGGCGATCCCTGTGATTGCCCACGGAAAGTGCGGGCACGAGGCTTGCTCCTACGGCATGTCGGCCCGTTCCGTGTCGTCCCGGATGAAGCGGGTGCAGAGGAAGCAGAACCCCGCAGCCGCGGCGATGGCGACCGGTGTCGTGAGCAGGGCGGAGCGGAGTCCCCACCGGTCGGAAAACCAGCCGAGGAGTGTGGGTGAGATTGCATCACCCAGGGCATGGATGAAGAAGATGTTGACGGCGAAGGCCATGGCCCTGCGGTTGGCCGGGCTCACATTCACGATTACCGTGTTCAGGGGTCCGGTGTTGAAAAAGAGAAAGAACTCCGCGAAGAAGGCTGCCGTCAGGCAGCCGGCGAGGGACGGGGAGGCAATGGCGAACACGGCGATGGGTATGCCCGCCATGAAGCCCCATGCGGAGACGAGCAGGTAGCCCGTGGGTCCTCTTCGCTGGAGACGATCCCCGAGCCATCCTCCGGAAAGGGTTCCGGTGATGCCCGCCAGAACCGTTACGGCGCCAAAAAGGGTGTTTCCCCTGGCCACATCCAGGCCGTGAATGCGGTAGAGAAAGGTGGGCATCCACTGGGCCAGCCCGCCGATGGCGAAGGTCATGGCGGTCATGGCCAGGGTGTTGCAGATGAAAGACCTGTTTTTCAGAAAAGAAGCGTATGCGGCAAGGGACGGCTTGGTGCCGGGCTGCTCCGGGGCCGCCGCCGCTTTTCCCTTGGGGTCCCGGAGGTGCCAGACCGCCGCGGCGACGAGGAGCCCCGGCGCACCCACTATGAGGAACGCGGCCTTCCATCCGTAATGGAATCCGAGAATCCCGCCCAGCAGGTAGCCCACGGCGCTTCCCACAGGGATGGCGAGGTAGAAGTAGGATAGCACCCGTCCCCGGCGTTCCTTGTGGAAAAAGTCGGAGATGAGTCCCGGGGAAACCGTGCCGAAGCTGGCCTCTCCGATTCCCACCACCGTCCGGGCCGCCAGCAGCGACCGGTAGCCGGGGGCGATGCCCGACAGTGCCGTGGCCAGGCTCCAGAGCGCGATGCCGCAGGAGGCGAGCCTGACGCGGTTTCCCCGGTCGCCGATCCATCCCAGCAGGGGGGCCGAGCACATGTAGCAGATCATGAAGGCGCTTCCCAGAAATCCGAGCGCGGTGTCCGAGAGACCGAAATCTGCCTTGATGAGGGGGAACACGGCGTACAGGACCTGGCGGTCGATGTAGTTGAGGAGGTTAACGGCCAAAAGCAGTGTCAGAGCGTAGCGGGGGTAGGCGGAAGAACGGGTGCTGTTGGTCATGGTATGGGTCCTGATACTTGATTGGGTACGAACATGCGGGGCTTCCCTACAGATTCAAAGCAGCGAGCAGTATTCCCCAAACCGCCACCAGCAGTGCCGCCGCGCCGTACATCAGCCGGACACTCCCCCGGTAGGAGTCAAGGGACAGCTCCCGTTGCGGGTCGCCGATAGTGGGCTTTTCCACCGGCTTGCCGAAGTAGCGGTTGGTTCCGCCAAGCCGGACGCCGAGCGCCCCTGCTGCGGCTGCCTCGGGAAAGCCGCTGTTGGGTGAGGAATGGTTCCCCCTGTCCCGGAGCATGATCCGGAAGGCTCCCCTAGCCGACAGGCCGACCAGCGGGGCCGCCGCTACCACCAGCAGACCGGTCAGGCGGGCAGGGATCCAGTTGGCCAGGTCGTCGAACCGCGCCGAGGCCCGGCCGATCAGGAGGTAGCGTTCGTTCCTGTACCCCACCATGGATTCCAGGGTGTTGACCGCTTTATAGGCAAGGCCCAGTGCCGGACCGCCGAGCATCAGGTAGAAGAGAGGGGCGATGACACCGTCCGAGGTGTTTTCCGCCACCGTTTCCACCAGGGCCCGCCACATCTCGTGCTCCGTCAGTCCGTCCGTGTCCCTCCCCACGATACGGGAGAGGTAGTACCGCGCCCCGTCCAAGTCCCCGGCGCTCAGGCGGTCGGCGACCAGTTTCGACTCGGCGTGCAGGGAGCGGGCTGCCAGGCAGGTGTAGGAAAGCCACGCCGCTGCGGAAAAGCCGAGGAAGGGGTGAACTGCGTATGCCCCTTTCAGCGCAAAGAACGTCAGCAACCAGGTCGTGCCCACAACACCCACCAGAAGAACTGCGCCCCCCGACAATTCATCCCGGACCAGGCGGCGCAGGATACCCTCCAAGGCGGAGATTAGCCTGCCGATGCCTACCACCGGGTGGGGGAGCCGTCGCGGGTCACCCAGGAGGAGGTCGAGAATGAGGGCCGTCAGCAGAATGGAGGGGGTTATTGGAGCCATGGGCGGATTCCTCCCGTTTCTGGAAAGGGTACGGTTGCAGCTTTTCCTCCCATGACTCCCCTACTGTGTCGCCATGACTGCGGCAAACAGGATCATGGAGAGGACGGTGCCGACACTGATGCAGGCAACGGCGAGATCGTTGTCGAGCCGGTACCGGAGGGCGAGGATACTGGTGGTCAGGGCAGGGGGCATGGCCGTTTCCATGATGGCGACCCGGTAGGGGACTCCCCCTTTTCCGAGCAGATGGAGAATCACGAAGAGAATGAGCGGCAGAACCAGCATGCGCACCGCAAGGCACCACACCAGCGGTTTGTAGTCGCGCACGGCCGTGATCCGGACCCGGGACCCGATAATGAAGATGGTGAGGGGAAGCGTTGTCCAGCCGATTCCCTTCAGGATGCGGGACGCCGGATCGGTGATCATGAAACCCGCGCCGTTGAGGGCCAGCGCCTCCAGGAGCGCGATGAGAGGCGGAAACCTGACGGCATGGCGGAGGCTTTCCTTCCCTCCGGCAATGAAAAAACCGAGGGATACAAAGATGGGGAACATCCCCATTTGGTCGTAGATGACGGCATAGGAAAGGCCGGCGGCGCCGAACAGTGCGAAGGCGAAGGGGTATCCGAGAAATCCGGTGTTGGGGAAGGTCGTGACGAGCATGAAGACCCGGAGCCGTGCCCCGGTGAAGCCCGCAAGTTTGCCGATCCCCCAGGAAACGACTGCTCCGGCGAGCATGACCGCCCAGCCGATGACGGCGATGTCAAAGTGGGCGTTCCGGAGGTCCAGTGCGGCTATGGTCATGAGTGTCAGGCAGGGGAGGGAGACCGTAAGCACGTAGCGCACCACCATGCCCAGGTGCTTTTCGCGGACAACCCCCATTCTGCGAAGGATCATCGCGAGACAGAAAATGCCGGTTATGAGAAAAACCTTGTCCATGGAGAAGCCGGGGTTTCAGAAGTTTGAAATGAGGGAAAGCGCCCTCGTGGCGATCCTTTTCAGGAACCTGGAAAACGCTCTCGGCGTCGTCCGGCGAGCGTGACGGGGATGATAGCAGCCCGGACAAGAAAAAACCATATAAAATTGAGGAAAATTGAGGAGATGGGCGGCGTCCTGCCGGGGGGTGCCATTGACATCCCGCGGCATATTGATTATTTTGAAAAAATTCGATTCGAACATGAACCTGTACAGGGAGGTGGAGTCGTCCGGAGTGACCGGTGATGAGTCCGCCTGCCGCAAGCAGGGTGAACCCCGTGTGAGAGGTTTCCATGAAGAGTGTAACCATCATCCCCTGTATTCTGTTCCTGGCCGCTGCCGCTTTCTTTTCCGGATGCGAGAATAAGGACGGGGCGCTCTACTACGATTCCAGCAGAAAGGGTTCGGCGGAGGCCCCGGTGAAGGAGGTGCCCAAGGATATCCTTGCCACGCAGCAGGCATTCACCACCCTGGCGAAACAGGTCACGCCCTCCGTGGTGAACATCTCCACCATCAGCCGGAAAAAGCTGGTGCCGTCACCTTTCCAGTTTTCTCCCTTTTTCGATGAGTTTTTCGGCGATGGGCAGCCCCGCTACCGGCGCGACACCAGCCTTGGCTCAGGCTTCATCATCAATCGTGACGGCTACATCGTTACCAATGACCATGTGGTGCGGGACGCCGAATCAATCAAGGTGAAGCTCTCCAATGACAAGGAATATGAAGGGAAGATCGTGGGGCGCGATCCCAAGACCGATATCGCGGTTATCAAGATAGACAGCAGAGACAGCCTCCCCGTCGCGGTCCTCGGTGATTCGGACAAGCTTCAGGTGGGTCAGTGGGCCATCGCCATCGGCAATCCCTTTGGCCTGGATCGCACCGTGACCGTGGGTGTCGTGTCCGCCACCGGCCGATCCAACATGGGGATCGAGACCTACGAGGACTTTATCCAGACCGATGCCTCCATCAATCCCGGCAATTCCGGCGGTCCGCTCCTCAATATCCATGGCGAGGTAATCGGCATCAACACCGCAATCGTGGCGTCCGGACAGGGTATCGGGTTCGCCATACCCGTAAACATGGCAAAACAGGTGGTGGAGCAGCTCCTCAAGAAGGGGACGGTCAGCCGGGGGTGGCTCGGCGTGTCCATTCAGCCGGTGAACGATGAGATCGCCGCTTCCTTCGGCCTGAAAAAGGCGGCCGGCGCCCTGGTGAACGAGGTGGTGACGGGAAGCCCGGCAGCTGCGGCCGGTATCAAGCAGGGGGATATCATCCTCTCTCTTGACGGAAGGGAAGTCAAGGACGTGGCCCAGCTTCAGCGGCTTGTTGCCGATACCCCCGCGGGCAAGCGGGTGCAGGTCGCGGTCTTCCGTGACGGGCGGGAAATAAAGCTGAGCCTGGTCCTGGGAAGCTCCGAGAGCGCGGCCGCCAGTCGTGCGAAGACGGAAGAAGCCGCGCCCGCGAACTGGATGGGCATGACAGTGGCGGAACTGCCGCGGGAATTGAGGATGCGGGGGGCGATCGGCGTGGTCATTACCGATATCGATGCGGAAGGGATCGCCGCGGAGGCGGGGCTGCAGCGCGGGGACGTCATCATTTCCATCAACCGGAGCAGGGTGGGCAATCTTGCGGAATACAACCGGGCGGTTGCCGGAATCGCCGCCAAGGGTTCCGCCGTGCTGCTCGTAAAACGGGGGAATGCAAGCATCTATTTCGTGCTCAAGGCGAGATAGTGAAAAAAAACGGACGGCATGCCAGGGAAAGACGGGACATCCCCGCGCTCCTGTGCTGCGCCGTTTCGCGGAAAAGGAACGGTGCGCTCGCCGGGATGCGGCCGAGGCGGTGCAGCTTCGCCATGGGGAGAACAAGGGTCTGATTTATGGGCAAGGAGCTATCGCATATCCTTTGCGCCGGGCAGTCGGCGCGCGCCGTGGCAGGCGCCGGCAGGGCGGAACTCCGTTCCCGTTCCCTGCTGCATGACTTTTCCCGCTTCTTCCACTTTGGTTCCATCGTTCCGGACACCTTTTTCTATGCCGTCCGGTTGCCGTTCGCCACAGGAAATCCCTCAGAGTACGGTGATATGCTGCATGGGTGGGAGGGGGGCGATACCGGCAGGCCCGTCCATGAGATGCTGAAGTCCCTGCGGG
>JAAZOO010000268.1 GCA_012797715.1 Geobacteraceae bacterium
AAATCGGAGAGGGCCACCATTACGTTCACGCCCACCACTCCATCAGGAGCAATGGCGTACGCCTTGCGCAACTCCTCCTTCATGGCTTCCGGTTCGGCCTGAAAGTAGTTTTTCCCCGTAAAGAACCGGCTGTTCATGGCAATCCCCGCGGCAGCGACAATGCCGATGCCGCCGCAGCGCGCCACGTGCCCCGCCAGTGAACCGCCGGAAATCCTCACGCCCATCCCCCCCTGGACCAGCGGATATCTGACGTCATATTCTCCGATGCGAAAGCCCTGATTCATGATGCGTCCCCCTGGAAACCGTAAACGTTCTTTTTTCATGAATGCAGCATACTGGAAAAAGGGGACGGGTTGTGTAATAGTACTGTAAAAAATCCGGCCTCCGAACCGTTCCTGCGCCGTCGGCCCGAACCGTGCCGCGTCGAAACGGTTCTTTTCACGGCAGGGTGAGGAATTGCCATGAAATGGGTGAAGAGAATCTTCCATCCCTTTATCGCATTTATCGGGATACAGCTCATATGGGGCATTCTCGTATTTTTCTGGATCTACTGGTTCATGGACAGGAACCGGGAAATCCGGGACCTGGCGCAACGCTACCGGCCGGAGATGGTCCGGGAAGGATTCAACTGGCCAGTGCTGCTGGGGGGGCTTGCGCTCCTGCTCATCGTTCTCGCCGGTGTCTACGTAATCTTCCTCTACTGGAAACGCCAGTCGGACCAGTACCGGCAGCAGAAGGACATCATCTCGCAGGTGACACATGAACTGAAATCGCCGCTGGCTTCCATCCAGCTTCACCTGGAAACCATCCGCCTTCGCCCCCTCCCCCCGGAAAAGACTGCGCAGTTTCTCGACACCATGCTGGCCGACGTGGACCGCCTGAACATCCTCATCAGCAACCTCCTCATGGCGGCAAAGTTCGAGCACCGGCGACGCTCGTCCCAGCGGCGGGTCATGGACTTCTCCGCCTTTGTCGCCGCTTTCCTGGAGCGCAAGAGGTCGAGGCTTCCCGAAGGGGGAAGCATCTCGTGGGAACTGGAGGAAAATATCCATGTCGCCTTCAATCCGGATGAAATGGAAACAGCACTCCGGAACCTCTTTGAAAACGCCGTCCTTTACAGCCCTTCTTCTCCCGAGATCCACGTTACCCTTACGGCACGGGGAAGGAAGTGCCTCCTGACATTCGAGGACAAGGGAAAAGGGATCGACCGGAAAAACCTGCGCAAGGTGTTCCGCATGTTCTACCGGGTTAGAAGCCACGGCGAGAGCATTCGGGGGACAGGGCTCGGCCTCTATATCGTGAAGTCAATCGTCACGTCCCATGGCGGAGCGATCCGGGTAACGAGCGAGGGAGTCGGCTCAGGATCGTGCTTTCACATCACCCTACCTCGCGTGGAGCGATCATGAAAGAAGAAAAACCCCATATCCTGCTGGTGGAGGACGAAACCCACCTGGCCCGCGGCATCTGCTTCAACCTGGAGCAGGAGGGATACCGGGTGAGCCACCTGGAAAGCGGTGAAGAGGCCCTGCAGAGACTCGGCTACGACCGTTTTTCCCTTATCATCCTCGACATCATGCTTCCGGGAATGGACGGTTTCAGCGTGTGCAAAGAAATCAGGAAGATTGACCCGCGAGTCCCCATCCTGATCCTGTCCGCGCGCTCCCACGAGGGAGACCGCATAACCGGCCTGGCCGCGGGGGCCGACGACTACCTGATGAAACCTTTCAACCTGAGCGAATTTCTGTTGCGTGTCAAGGGGATGCTGCGCCGTTCTTCCTGGTACCGTCCGGAGCCGGTGGAGGAAGGGTACCGTTTCGGCGACAATGAAGTGTTCCTCCTTTCCTACCATGCCAAGACCGCACAGGGAGAGATCGATCTGACCGAGCTGGAAGTGAAGATGCTCGCCTTTTTCTTTGCCAATGAAGGGAGGGCCGTCGCCCGATCGACGCTACTGGAATCGATCTGGGGATATGCGGCCGACACCGAGACTCGAACCCTGGACAATTTCATCGTCCGGCTGAGAAGGTACTTCGAACGGGACCCGTCCCACCCGGTCCATTTTCAGACCGTACGCGGAATCGGGTATCGCTTCAGCAGGGGGCAGAGGGACGAGAGGGAGGCGTGAGAGCGGAGAGAGACACGCACCGGGACCGGAGGGGGCACGTTTCGCACCGGGGCCGTTTCCTGCACCGCTCCTTGCAGTGCTCGACGATCAGGGCGTGATACTCGTTAAAGAGTTCCGTGTCGGGAGGCAGGTTTTCCATGAAGAGGGAGCGCACTTCCTCGTAGACGGCGTCCCTGGAGATGAGGCCGAGTCGCGAGAACAGGCGTTTCGTGTAGGCGTCCACCACGAACGAAGGTTTGTGGCCTGCATAGAGGAGGATTGAGTCGCACGTCTCCGGTCCGATTCCCCTCACCTTCAGCAGTTCACTCCTC
Source organism: Geobacteraceae bacterium (assembly GCA_012797715.1). Classification (GTDB taxonomy): domain Bacteria; phylum Desulfobacterota; class Desulfuromonadia; order Geobacterales; family Geobacteraceae; genus RPRC01. The sequence continues at coordinate 2,437 of JAAZOO010000268.1, forward strand.
AAAACCCGCCACTCCACGCCGAACATCCGCTCCAGGCTCCCTCCGTACTCCTCGAACAGCCAGCCGATAAATTCCTTCAGCCGTCCGCTCTTCACATTGAAATACCCGGCGGGACGGATAATATCCGCCAACCGTTCCAGGGAAATGTCCCGCAGTCCATCTGGAGACAGAATTCCCTCCCCTTTCAAATTGGCGATTGCCTTTTCCACGTTTCCCCAGTTGGTGTTCTGGGTAAGAATGGCCCCGACGCAGACCTCGAAGGGGGTATCGGCAGGCCACCAGTACCGGCGACCGTGCACGTCAAGCAGGATGTGGAATACTTCCAGGAGCGCGTTTTTCATGCTGTCATACCTTCCCGTCCCCGACGGCGTCCCCTGCAATCAGCTTTCTGAGCCGCGCCGCGTCGGCCCGCTCCATGGGACGGCCGGTGATGCTGCTCTTGGGCTTCCGATGCCGCTCTTCGGGCGCGTACACCGTGCAGTCGATGACGATGCCCCCATCTTCCAGAAATATGTGGAAATAGTCCTGGAACTGGCTGCCGTACCGGATGGTGACCGTTTCCGGCTCAAACGGAATGCCCCGCTCATCAAGGAAGCGCTCCACCTCCTCCGGCGATTCGGAGAACAGGTGGAGATCGATATCGCTCTGCGCCCGCACGCTACCGGTCAGGACCGATCCGACCAAAAGGGGGCGGAACGGCTCGAAAAGCTCCAGCCAGGAAAGGGCCAGAAGCCGCATCCGCAGCAGACGATCGGGCCGGGTCTCCCCCTCGTGCATCCGGACCAGGCGGTCCAGCTCCTCGTGAATCTCGGCATTGGAGGGGAGGTGGGAGCCGAGGGAGAGGGCCTTCTCCGTCCCGAAGGCCTTGGCCGCCTTCCTTTTCGCGTCACGGTACTCCTTCACCCCTTCCTCATACATGATGCGCGCTGCCTCTCGGGCGATCTCCACGCGTAGCCTGTCGCAGCCTTTCATGAAATTCACCCCCAAGGAGACGTGCTCAGGGCGCGCGTTCCGTTCCGGTATGCGCCGAAGACCTAACGGCCGGTATCCGAATCGATACGCCGGCACAAGAAAGAACGTCGAGCCCGGGGCACTCGGGATCACCCCGCATCGGCAGATGCGAGCTGTACCCCTTCAACCTGTCACGATCAAGAAAGCCGGATGGTTCCCCATCCGGCTTCGTAGGACAAAACCGCTCCTCCCTCCTTACAACCCCGCCTTGCTCCGCAGGATTTCCGCCTTGTCGGTTCTTTCCCAGGTAAACTCGGGCAGTTCACGGCCGAAGTGGCCGTAGGCAGCAGTCATCTTGTAGATGGGACGGAGAAGGTCGAGCTGCTCGATAATGGCACGGGGACGAAGGTCGAAGGTCTCGCGGACAATTTTTGCAATGGCTTCGGAAGGAATCTTCCCGGTCCGGAAGGTGTTGATCATGACGGAAACCGGCTCGGCAACGCCGATGGCATACGCCACCTGGACCTCGCACTTTTCGCACAGACCGGCGGCGACCAGGTTCTTCGCCACGTAGCGACCCATGTAGGAGGCGGAGCGGTCCACCTTGGAGGGGTCCTTGCCGGAGAAGGCGCCGCCGCCATGGGATCCCTGGCCGCCGTAAGTATCAACGATAATCTTCCGTCCGGTGAGGCCGCAGTCGCCCATGGGACCGCCGATGACGAAACGGCCGGTCGGGTTGATGAAAAAGCGGGTTTCGCCGTTCATCAGGTCGGAGGGGATAACCTTTTTCACCACCTCTTCGATGATTCCCTCCCGAATCTTCTCATAGGTGACATCGGGAGTGTGCTGGGAAGAAACGACCACGGTGTCGACGCACACCGGCCGATCATCGATGTAGCGAATGGAAACCTGGGACTTGGAGTCGGGGCGGAGAAATTCCAGAGTTCCCGCCTTCCGCACTTCGGCCAGCTTTTTGGTAAGCTTGTGCGCCATCATGATGGGCATGGGCATCAGTTCCGGTGTGTCGTTGCATGCGTATCCGAACATGAGACCCTGATCACCCGCACCCTGGTCCTTGAACAGACCCTGGCCTTCGGTGACTCCCTGGGAAATGTCGGGTGACTGCTTGTCGATGGAAGTAAGCACGGCGCAGGTTTCCCAGTCGAAACCCATGGCCGAATCATTGTATCCGATCTCCCGAATCGTCTCGCGGGCAATCTTGGGGTAATCCACTACCGAGCTGGTGGTGATTTCTCCCGCGATAAAAACCATTCCGGTCGTCACCAGAGTTTCACACGCGACCCTGGCCCGCGGGTCCTGGGCAAGGATACCATCGAGAACCGCATCGGAAATCTGATCCGCAATCTTGTCGGGATGACCTTCAGACACCGATTCGGAGGTAAAAATAAAATCTGTCATGCTCATATGCTGAAACTCCTCCCTGCGTATGGGGTTCGCTTCGTTGTATTGAAAACGAAACGGGAAATCGTAAATAGTACCGGATTATTTGTCAAGCCATAAAAGCCTCTGCGAGGATATCAGTCGAAGCTTTCGGAAAAACGCGTGGCAATGCGGCTCTGCAGATAGGACTCAACCTCGTCGGCCGTGCAGAAGGAAAGGACTTTGGCTGCCAGGACCTCAGCCTCACTCTTGGAACAGCGTCGGAGAATCTTCTTTACCTTCGGGATGGATACCGCGTTCATGGAAAGCTCATCGTACCCGAAGCCCAGCAGTATGGGCAGGTATGTCGGCTCCCCGGCCATCTCCCCGCACATGCAGACGGAAATTCCCGCTGCATGGGCTGCGTCGGCCACCATCTTCAGGGACCTGAGAACCGCCGGATGGAGGGGCTCATAGAGGTGGGACAGGTGCTCGTTGGTCCGGTCGATGGCCAGTGAATACTGAATGAGGTCGTTGGTTCCGACGCTGAAGAAGTCAACCTCACGAGCCAGCAAATCTGCGATGATAACGGCGGATGGGGTCTCAATCATTATGCCGATCTCGATGTTCTCGTCAAAGGGAACGGAGGCACGGCGCAACTCTTCCTTCGCCTCTTCGAACAGGGACTTCGCGGCCCGTATTTCACCGACCCCCGAGATCATGGGAAAGAATACCTTGACCTTTCCCTCCACACTGGCGCGGAGGATCGCCCGAAGCTGGGTCTTGAACAGGTCCGGACAGCGCAGGGACAAACGAATGGCCCGAAGACCCATGGCAGGGTTCAGTTCGTCCTCCAGATTCAGGTCGGACACGAACTTGTCGCCGCCCACGTCAAGAGTGCGTATGGTGACGGGATACGGCGCCATCCGGCGAATAACCTCCACGTACGCCCGGAACTGCTCCTCTTCGTCGGGAACCGCGGTTCGTCCGAGGAAAAGCATCTCGGTCCGGTAGAGGCCTATCCCCTCGCCGCCATGCTTTCGTATGGAAGGCACCTCTTCGAGAAATTCCACATTCCCCTTTAGAAGCACCCGGTGCCCGTCAGGGGTTTCGGACGGCAGATCCCTGAGCTTGAGGAGCTCCCGTTCCCGGTACTCATAGAACTGCTTATTGCGGAGATAGTCGCGGAAAGTCTCCGTATCCGGATTGAGGATAACGAGGCCCTTCGCTCCGTCAACGATGACGGGGTCGCCGTCGGACACCTCTCCCGTGATCCTCTCCAGGCCCACGACCGCCGGTATCTCCAGAGAGCGTGCGACAATGGCGGTATGGGACGTCCTCCCCCCCAGGTCGGTGACGAACCCGATAACCTTTTCCTTGTCGATCTGGAGGATGTCGGCGGGAGAGAGGTCATGGGCGACAATGACAACCCGGCCTTCTGTTTCGGGAAGGAGTTCGTGACGCTTGCCGAGCATGTTGCGGAGAATTCTCTCCACGACGGTCTCCACATCGCTACTCCGTTCCCGGAGGTATTCATCCTCTATGCCTTCAAAGAACTCCTTGAACTTCCTCAGGGTGCGCTTGAGAGCCGCCTCCGCGTTCACCTTTTCCCGCTCGATGCAGCCGATTGTCCCGGAAGTCAGCATGGCGTCTTCCAGAATCATCAGGTGCGTATCGATGACATACAGATGCTCCGCTCCTCTGGTGCGGGAGATCTGCTCCTTCAGGGCAAGAAGGTCTTCCTTCGTCCTCCGCAGGGCTTCATGGAACCGTCCGATCTCGGCCGGGATTTCGTCGTCGGACACGGAGGATTCCACGACGACCACCCGGCTTCTGTCGGCCACCCGGACCTCTCCGATAACGATTCCCGGCGAGGCCGCGATACCCTGAAAAATTCGCTGTTCACTCTTCTCCGAAACCATCCCTGATGAGTTCCCCGAGGACGGAAATCGCCTCTTTTTCGTCCTCTCCTTCCACCTTGACCCGAATGACGCTCCCCTTGGCGGCGGCCAGCATCATGATTCCCATGATACTCTTTCCGTTCACCTCGATATCTTCGCGCTCAATCTTGATCTCCGACAAAAACCTGCTGGCGGTCTTCACCAGCAGGGCCGAGGCCCTTGCATGCAGTCCGAGTTTATTGGGTATGACGAATTCCTCAACGAGCATAGTTCCTGTATCCACCCTGCACTGACTTTTAATTTCTCTGGGGACTCCCCGCGACTCCCAATTCGCGCCTGTGCACGCCAACCATGGCGACAGGCGTTGCATACCGGCTATTTGAGGTACTCTCCCGCAACGGATATGCTTTCCTGCGCACACCTCTTTACAATCGACGCCAGCTCCGCAACACCGAACCGCTCCCGTTCCGAAGCGAATTTGATCACCATGGGCAGATTGACCCCGGTCAGCACCTCAACTTCGCCTTCCTTCAGAAAAGAGATGCACATGTTCGAGGGGGTCCCGCCGAACATGTCGGTCATGATGATAACCCCTTCATCCGCAACCTTGTCGATGGCGGCCCGGATGCTCTCCCGAATCTGGTCCACGGAGTCACCGGAACCGATACCGACAGCCTCCGATTTTTCGATGGGGCCGACAATCATCTCAGCTGCCGCGAGCAACTCCCGCGCCAGCCCCGCATGAGCGACGACAAGCAAACCAACCATATTCTATCCCTTCCCGATATCGCGATGGGTAACCTTCACGATGACGTTTTTCCCTGCAAAAAAAGCCCTGAGCTCCTCGGTTACGGCAACGGAACGATGCTTGCCCCCGGTGCAACCGGTAGAAATGGTCAGATACGACTTTCCCTCCCGCCGGTATCCGGGGATCAGGAACTCCAGCATGTCCGTGAATTTCTCAAGGAAGCGGCGTGTCTCCTCCTTCTTCAGAACGAACTGGCGCACCAGGGGATCGAGCCCCGAAAATTCCCGGAGTTCCCACACAAAGTAGGGGTTCGGCAGAAACCTGACATCAATGACCAGATCCGACTCCAAGGGAATTCCATAGCGATAGCCGAAGGACTGCAGATGCACCGTCATGTCCCGCGGCTCACCCGTCCCCTTGACAAATGATAGGACTGCATCCTTGAGCTGGTGAACGTTGAACTCGGAAGTGTCGATGATCTTGGTGGCCATTCGCCGCAGACCCGCAAGCTGCTCCCTTTCGTACCGAATCCCCTCGGGCACCGAGCCACCCTCCGAAACGGGATGGCGACGGCGCGTCTCGGAGAAACGTCTGATGAGCACCTCGTCCGATGCGTCGAAGAAGATGATTTCAACCGTGTGCCCGGCTTCCCGAACCCACTGCAGGACCTTCTCATACCCCTCCAGAGACTCCAGATCCCGGATGTCCATCACCAGAGCAACGGCCCTTGCCCGGTCTTTCGACCGTTCCACCAGATCAACAAAGGTGGGAATCAGACTCACCGGCAGGTTATCGATACAAAAGAAACCCTCGTCTTCAAGAACCCGCACTCCGGTTGACTTGCCGGACCCGGAAAGTCCGGTGATGCTGACGATTCGCATCTCCCTACTCCACCTCTTTCAAGAGCGCACGCGACTCCATGCGTGCCAGAAGGTTTTCATGAAACTCCCGAGTCGAGTTGTACCCCATCCCCTTGAGGAGAAAATTCCGGGCCGCGACTTCGATGATTGACGTCAAGTTCCGGCCATAGCGCACGGGTATCTTCAGATAGTTCAGGTCCACGTCGAGGATCGTATACACCTGTTCATCGATGCCCAGCCGATCGTATTCCTGGTCCGGAGCCCATTCCACCAACTCGATGACCAGGTTGATTATCTTCTTTTCACGGATCGCGGAGACCCCGAAAAGGTCTTTGATGTTGATTATTCCGAGTCCTCGGACCTCCATGCGGAACTGAAGCGACTCGGCTGCGCTTCCCACCAGGGCCGAAGGCATCTTTTTCCGGATATGGACAACATCATCCGCCACCAGCCGATGTCCGCGGATTACCAGGTCAAGGGCACATTCGCTCTTTCCGATGCCGCTCTTGCCGAGCAGCAGTACCCCGACGCCGTATACATCCACCAGGACGCCATGGAGATGGGTAACGGGGAGAAGCCTGTCTTCAAGGTATTTCGTGACGAGGGAGATGAAGGTCGAAGAAAGGTGGGGCGTTCTCAGGAGCGGAATCCCGCCCTTCTCGGCAGCCGACAGAAGAGTCGCCGGCGGCTCAAGGTCCATCGTGACGATAAAACAGGTTATGGGGAAGGCGCATAAGGTGGCAATGTGGGCTGCTGCCGTTTCTGCGGGCAAGTGCCGCAGGTACGATATCTCTGTATTGCCGAGAATCTGGACCCGATCCGCATGAAGATGTTCGGTGTATCCGGTAAGCGCAAGGCCGGGTTTCTGGATGCGCGGCGTCGTAATCCTGTTGGACAGCCCCCCCCGCCCCGAGAGCAGAACCAGTTCCAGACCATATTCCGTGTCTTGGAGGAGGTCTTCGATGGAAAGGCTGTGTGTCGTCACAGAAGGCTGTCCTGTTCCTCTATGCAGGCATACATGTCGGCCGGATCTTCAGCCGCCAGGAGCCTGCCGCAAAGCGCCCGATCCTTCGCCAGACGGCAAATCCGGGCCAAAAGGGTCAGGTAAACATCTAGGGAATTCGAGCCCGAAACAAGGAGAAAAAACAGAGAGACCGGCTTGCCGTCAAGGGCGTCATAGGCAATGCCGGTCGTACTTCGTCCAAATACGAGAATCGGTTTCTCTACCCGCGGAGTCTTGGCATGGGGGATCGCGATACCTCCGCCGATACCCGTGCTGCCGAGCCGCTCCCTCTCCAAGAGAAGCCGGAGAATATCCTCTCCGTCCAGATCCCGATACCGTTCAAGCAGCTTTCCGGTCAGCTCCCGGAGCGCCCCCTCCTTTGTCAGGGAAGAAAGGTCGGGAACGATATCAAGGGGATGAAAGAAATCACTGATTCTCATCGCTCCGTGGGGCGCTGTTCCGCACG
>JAAZOO010000269.1 GCA_012797715.1 Geobacteraceae bacterium
AGCACCGTGAGCAGGTACCGTGTAGACTGTATGCGGATACACTGCGCACTGAGCAGGCCGGTTCGGGGGGTTCCGGCTTTTGTATGCACCGTTATCTGCCGGTTGGAAAATTCACCGTACTTCTCCAGCTGGACGCGCATGCGTTGCCGTGTCGCGCTGTCAGGTATGATGCCCAGTTCCACGGATGTTCTCCCCAGCACCTCTTCACGTGAGAAGCCCAGCGTATCCAGGAAAGACCGGTTTACCTCCAGGTAGCGGCCCTCTTCAACGGTTGAAATCGCCATCAGAGCGGAACTGAACTCGAACGCCTTGGAGAATTTCTCCTGGGAGAAGGCGAGATCCGAGATATCCTTGCACGCGCCGAACAGGGCGGGAGAGCCATCCCAGACACCTTGGACAATGCGCGTTTCCACCGGAATCAGCCGGCCGTCCCTGGTCTGGAGCGGCAGCGGACAGCGGCTCTCGTTCCCGGCGAGCATGGCTTGAACGATACGGCCCGCTTCATCGCGCACCTCAGGGGGATGGAGCAGGAGTACGTTCGTACCCATCAGTTCCTCCTCCGAGTAGCCCAAGCGCTCGCATGCCGTCCGGTTTGCCCGCACGACAGTCCCTGCCGTGTCCAGCACAAAGAGCAAATCAAGGGACAGATCGAAGAATGCACGGAGGTTTGCCGTGCTGGCGCGCAGGGCCTGCTCCGCTTCCACCCTTTTCGTGATATCGCGGGAAACACCCACCAGGCCGATGACTTCCCCGTTCGGCAGGGTTATGGGTGTTTTTATGGTGTTCACATACACGGGGGTGCCGTCCGGCAGGTGGGAGACTTCGTCGAACTGGTGCGCCTTGGCCGCGGCGATGACCTGCTCGTCATCGTGCCGGAATTTTGCCGCTGCATCGGGGGGGAACAGGTCATCATCCCTCTTGCCGATGATCTCGTCCCGGCTCTTGCCGACCGACAGCTCCATGACGCGATTGCAGCCCAGGTAGGCTCCCCCGAGGTCCTTGAAAAACACGGTATCCTGCAGAGAATCAAGCAGGGAGGACAGGAAGACTCCCTTTTCCTCCAGTTCTGCGGTGCGCTGTGCGACCTTTTCCTCCAGCGTTTCGTTCAGTTCCCGGATGTTCCGGACATGACCGGAAAGAGCGGCCGCCATGGCCCGGAAATTTTCGACCAGGCCGTTCATTTCCCTGATGCTGCTTGCGGGCAGTTCCACCTCTCCCTCAGCTCCCAGGTGGGCAGGGAGTTTTTCCGTCGCCTCCCGCAGGTGCAGGAGGGATGCGACCATCCTGGCGCTGGTGTAGCGGGACAGGGGTACGACGAGCAGGATGAGGGCAGCCAGCAGCGACAGGGATCTCTTCGTTTCTTCCGACATTTTTATCAATACCGGATTGAAGGATGCCTCCGTGATAACCGTCCAGGGAACCTTCCGGCTGATCCCCGATTCCCGGATATAGAGGGACCGGGACCAGCGCTGCAGGATGCTTCTGCCTTTTTCCGGCGCCGGAACCCACTGGGCTGTCCCGGAAGCACTCTGCCGGAACGTTCCGCCGGTTCGGTCGGGAAAAGCGGACATCATGGCCAGATCGTCACGGGAACTGACGATTATCTTCCGGGAGCGATCCACGAGGGTGATGGCGAGCGGTCTGTCACCGGTGATTTCCTTCAGATACCCCTTCAGGTCGTCCGGCTGGATGACGCCGATGCAATAGCCGTGGTAGTTTCCGTTCGCCACGAGAGGCGACAGGAGGCTGATGATGGGATGGGGGTGGCCGATTCTTCCCATGACAACATCGGGAACGAAGGGTTTCTTCGTTTCCCGCAGGTGCCTGATGTAGGGCCTGTCCGAAAAATCCAGGCCCAGGGTCGAACGGCCCAGTTCGTCCGTGAGAGGCGAATAGGCCACCGTTACGGCGTCCCTGTCCAGCACGCCCATGCGCTTGAAGCCCGGCGTAGCAGCCTTGACGGTCTCCACCAGCCGCTGCATTTCTCCCCGCGGGACCGTTGCGGGGTCTCCGATGCGATCGGCCAGCGCCTGGACAGCCTGGAGGTGTCCCTCGATCCAGCGATTTACCGTTTCCCGTGCCTGTGTGCTCGCCAGAAGAGTCATGGCGGCCAGGGACGCCGTCTCCTTGCCCATGGTATTGCGCAGGTCCAGCGTGATGAAGATGAGGCTGGGGATCAGGATCAGGGAAACCATGACCGAAAACGAGAGCTGGCGGAACGAGGGGAGGGGGGCGTGCGCCTTGCCCGCGGAACGGAAAAGGAAGGCCAGGTGGCCGAGTGATGCCAGGAGGGCATTAAAGATGCCGTTGATTGCCTGTTTGAGAAGTATCAGAATGGTGGCTGACGTCGTATCTCCCAGAAAGACATGGTAGAAGATCCACGCGAGGGGCGCGCCGCACAGGAGCCAGAAGGAGAGGTCGTGCAGGAGGATATCCGCGGGATCCCTTTTCTTGCAGCGCCAGCCGACGAAAGCCGCCTCTGCCGTGAAGAGTAGCCACGCCCAGGGGTGCTGCCACAGGAAAATGGTGCACGAACCGGCGAGGAGACTGGCAAGGATCCCGGCGCCCATGCCGTAGCGCAGCATGGCAAACAGGACGAAGGTGGAGCCGAATAGGAAATCGAGATTGAGAAAGAGGGGGAGGGTGAACCAGTTCCCGGCAAAACCGAGCAGGCCGAACAGGAGCCCCATGAACACCATGTTTCTTTGCATCGCCCTCTCCTTGGAAAAAGAGTTCCGCCCTCCGTCCGGGTTCCTCTCGGGGAGGCGGCGTACCGTTCCTCCCAGCCGAAACCGTCAGGTGACGGTATCCGCAGAGAGGCCCTGGCCCGTTTCGCTGCTGCTCCGTGCGGAAGGGGGCGGCCACCGCCGATAGGGTATGAACCCGAAGGGTGACTCGGCGGCGGAATGGGCAGAGAGCAGGAGAAAGAGGGGAGCCGGAGCGAAGGGAGGATTCCTCCACCTGCCGAATCGAGGCGTAATGAACGACATGGTAGCAGAATTTCCGTTTCCGTCCATCCAATACATATGGGAACCGCGACTCTTCCCTGATTTCGTCCCTCCCATGGGGAAAAATGGGTCGTCATTTTTCTACAGTTACGCACGATCCATCCGATAGGAAAAGCATGCGTCACTTCCATATCCGGGGATTACCGCAATGACTCAGCATAGAATCCTGGCCGTTGATGATGAACCCATATCCCTTCAGGTAATGGTACGCCACCTGGACAAAGCCGGTTTCCTGCCCATTCCCGCCTCCAGCGGCAGTGAGGCGCTGGAGATCCTGGAGCGGCAGCCGGGGGTGGACATCGTCGTAACCGACCTCGTCATGCCCGGCATGGACGGCATGCAGCTCATCGAGGAGATACAGAGCCGTTTTGAGAACGTTCCCGTCATAGCCGTCACTGCCAACGGCAGCATTGAAAGCGCCGTCACTGCCATGAGAACCGGCGCCTGCGATTATCTGGAAAAGCCCTGCTCTCTGGACGCCTTGCGCATCGCCATCCGCCGAACACTAGATTACCAAGGCATCCTCCGGGAAAACGAGCAGATGAGAATGATGCTGCGTGACCGGTTCACTTTCCAGAGCATCGTCACGGTGAATCCCATCATGAAAGGGCAGCTGGAACTGGCCGCGAAAGTCGTCCGCTCCGAAAGGACAACGGTTGCAATCTACGGAGAAAGCGGAGTCGGCAAGGAGGTGCTGGCGCGCGCCATCCACTTTGCCGGGAAGGGGATGCCGACCAGCTTTGTCGCCGTGAACTGCGCCGCCATCCCAGAACATCTGCTGGAGAGCGAACTCTTCGGCCACGTCCGGGGCGCCTTCACCGGAGCGGATCGCGACCGGGAGGGAAAGTTCAGCGCGGCCCGGGGCGGCACTCTGCTCCTGGACGAAATCGGAGACATGCCGCTTCCCCTCCAGGCGAAGTTGTTGCGGGTCCTTCAGGAAAACGTGTACGAAAAGATCGGCAGCAACACGGTGCATCCCGTGGAGTGCCGCGTTATCGTCACCACCAACCGGGATCTCCCCGCCCTCGTGGCAGCCGGCCGTTTCCGGGAAGACCTGTTTCACCGCGTCAACATCTTTCCTCTGACACTTCCTCCCCTGCGGGAACGGCGGGAAGACATCCCCCATTTGTGCGACCATGTTCTCGGGCAGCTGCGCCGGCATCTGGGGAAGCCGCTCCCCGGGATCTCCCTGAAGGCCGTGGAAATGATGATGAACTACCACTGGCCGGGAAATGTGCGGGAGCTGCGCAACGTGCTCGAACGGGCGGCAATCCTGACGGACGGCGAACTCATCCGGCCGTCCCACCTGGGAATCGGAAACAGCGTCAGAAACGCCGAAGGATCGGTACGTGAATCCGGGGACATGGTCAGCTATACCCTGCGTCTGCCTGCGGACAACCTGTCTCTGGAAGCCCTGACGGATGAAATCCTTTCCATTACCCTGGAGCGGTGCAACGGCAACAAGACCAAGGCGGCAAGGCTGCTCAAGATTTCCAGGAAGAATTTTTACCGTGCGTAGCTCAGCCTCTCAAACACCCGTATCCATGCGCACAAGCACCCAGTGCCGTTTTGCAGCTGCATCCCTCAAATCAAAAAAGCGGCAGGACCCGCTTTTCTTCTTCCCTTCCCCTGAAAAATCCTCCATCGTTGCCGGCAGATCGTCCCCCAGGGGGACAGTGCGTCTCCCCCGGCTACACTTTTTTTACCCCTGAATTCCTAACCTGCCGTATTTATTGCGATGTGAACTTCGGCACTCCTTGTGCGGATACATGGGCAGCTGTATCAACAGATGTCCCCCCGGGGGACAGCCGAGGAGGCAGAGTATGTCACAGGAAATGGTGGAGAAACTTCTTGGCCGTTTGCTCACCGATGACCAGTTCAGGCGTCGGGCGGTTCAATCCCTTGCCGAGTCGTGTCGGGAGGAGGGGTTCTCCCTCAGTTGCGAAGAGTTGGAATCCATCCGGCAGGAGGACCTGGTCCTCCTTGAATGGGTGGCGATACGGCTCGACAAGGGCATCAGACGGTTTTCACGGCACGTCCCGGAAGGCGGCATTTCGCCCGCCTGATTGCCCTGCCGCCGCGGATCCGTGCCGGCGGCGTTTCTCGTGAAAATATTTCCATGAAAGGAACAGTGACCATGCGTATCAAAACCAGGCTGATTCTATCCACCGCAATCCCCTCCGCTGTAGTGCTTTTCGCGCTTCTTGTCACCTTTCTGACCCTGCGGCACATGACGGACACCGCGGAGACGCTTATCAACCGCGACATGCAGACGTTGAGCGGTACCCAGGAGTTGTACTCGCAGGGTCTTCAGGGGGGGCAGGCAATCCGCAACATTCTGCTGAACCCCGCGGATGAGAAGGCATACGCCAACTACAAGAAGGCCGTGGATTCCTTCGCCGCCGAGTTGTCGAAAATCGGGGAAACGCTGGCCGGGCAGCCCCGGGAAAAGGCTGCGCTGGCCGCTGTGGCGGGTGAATGCGCAAAAGACCTCGCATTGCGGGATTCCATCGTTTCCCTGGCTCGCCGGGGAGAGCTGGCGAAGGCAAAGGAGTTGCTCGTGCAGCAGGAAACCCCCCAGTGGCGGGTACTGAAAGACAAGCTGGTGGGAATGAAAGAGGAGAGGCTGAACTATATCTCCCAGCAGAAGGCACTCTTCGACAGGGATACAAGCCGGGCGCAGCTGGTTGCCCTGGCCTTGACCGGGCTGGGGTTGGTGACGGCGATACTGATCGTATTCTTCAGTATACGCACGATTATGAGAGGTCTGGAGCAGGCGGTTTCCCTGGCCGACAGGATTGCCGGCGGCGACCTGAGAGGCGACCATGCCGTTACCTCCCGGGACGAGATAGGCTTGCTGATAGAGCATATGTACACCATGGGCGACAACTTGCGGGAACTCATCGGCAAGGTCAACGATGTCTCCTCCGGTATCGCGTCCGCCTCGGACCAACTCCACGCCACGTCGGAGCAGATCGCCACGGGCGCCGAGGAGGTTGCGGCACAGACCGGCACCGTGGCCACGGCGGGCGAAGAGATGTCGGCCACCTCCAACGATATTGCCCGCAACTGCGCCATTGCCGCGGACGCCGCCCGGCAGAGCGCGGATTCCGCCACCGCCGGAGTGGTCGTTGTCCAGGAAACCATCGCCGGAATGGGGCTCATAGCCGAACGCGTGAGGCGGACCGCGGAAAGCGTGGGAAGCCTGGGGACACGCTCGGAGCAGATTGGGGACATCATCGGGACCATCGAGGATATCGCCGACCAGACCAATCTCCTTGCCCTCAACGCAGCCATCGAGGCTGCCCGTGCCGGCGAACAGGGACGAGGATTCGCCGTGGTCGCCGATGAAGTGCGGGCGCTTGCGGACCGGACCACCAAGGCCACCCGTGAAATCGGAGAGATGATACAGGCAATCCAGAAAGAAACGCGGGATGCCGTCGCGGCCATGGAAGAAGGGGTCATGGAAGTGAAACGGGGAACGGATTCTTCCCGGAAGTCGGGGCTGGCACTGGATGAGATTCTGGAAAAGATCAATGAAGTGAGCATGCAGGTGAGTCAGATAGCCACCGCTGCGGAACAGCAGATGGCAACCACCGCGGAGGTCGCCACAAATATCCAGCAGATTACCGAGGTGGTGCACCAGACGGCGCAAGGA
>JAAZOO010000270.1 GCA_012797715.1 Geobacteraceae bacterium
ATCGTATGTGTTCCGCAGTTCGGAGCATGCGGCGAAGCTGTTCGCCCTGGAGGAGCCGGGGAACATCTATACCCGCATCATGAACCCCACGACGGACGTGCTGGAGAAGAGGATGGCGGAACTGGACGGCGGCGTCGGGGCGCTTGCCGTTGCTTCCGGGCAGGCGGCGATTACCTTTGCGGTGCTCAATATCACGCAGGCGGGCCAGAATGTCGTTTCCACCAATTCCCTGTATGGAGGGACCTACAACCTGTTTCACTACACGCTGCCCAAGCTGGGAATCCAGGTGAAATTCGTAGACAGCTCCGACCCGGAAAACGTGCGTGCCGCCGTTGATGAAAACACGCGGTTGGTCTACACCGAGTCGGTAGGGAACCCCAAGAACAACGTGGACGATTTTGAGGGTATCGCGGCGGTGGCCCACGACGCGGGTATACCGTTCGTCGTGGATAACACGGTGACCACGCCCTATCTGTTCAGACCCTTGGAACACGGTGCGGATATCGTTGTCTATTCCCTCACCAAATTCATCGCCGGCCACGGCACGAGTATCGGCGGTTGCGTGGTGGACGGCGGGACCTTTCCCTGGAACAACGGAAAATTCCCCGAGTTCACCGAACCGGATCCTTCGTACCACGGCATCCGCTTCTGGGAAGAGCTGGGAGATCGATCCTACATCACAAAGATGCGGGTGGAGCTCCTTCGCGATATCGGCGCGCCCTTATCGCCCTTTAACGCCTTCCAAATTCTTCAGGGGCTGGAAACCCTCCATGTACGGATGCCCCGCCATGTGGAAAATGCGATGAAAATCGCCGAGTGGTTGAGCGCCAATCCCCTTGTCAGCTGGGTCAATTATCCCGGTCTCCCCAGCCACAGGGATTATGAGCGTGCCGTGCGATATCTTCCCAAGGGCGCAGGCGCCATTATTGGCTTCGGCATAAAGGGCGGTGTCGCGGCAGGCAGCAAGTTCATCAACAACGTTCGGCTCCTTTCTCACCTGGCGAACATCGGCGACGCCAAGACCCTCGTCATCCATCCCGCTTCCACGACGCACCAGCAACTCACGGAGGAGGAGCAGGCGGCTACCGGCGTCACCGCCGATTTTATCCGGCTCTCCGTGGGAATCGAGGACGTAAACGACATAATCGCGGATATGGATCAGGCCCTGAGGGCATCGCAGGTATAAACCTGACGCACGGACTTCCTCATGGAAAAGGCGACCAGTGTGGGTCGCCTTTTCTTTTCCGGAATTTGTGGCGGGTTTATTCGGGGAAAGACGGTCACACCTTCCCGGAAAGGATGACTCGCACCAGGTCGCTGGCTTCCTTCCCGTCGTAACCTCCCGGGTACTGTGCGCCCAGCGCTTTCATCACTTTCCCCATGTTTGACGGTTGGGCTTCGATGGACTCACGGGCCATCACTTCGCGGATTGCCGCCACGAGGGCATCGCCTGTTAATTGCGCGGGGAGGTAGGCGGTGAGGATATCGATTTCCCTCTGGGCGTCGTCCTTTCCCTGCAGAGCGCCGCCCCCTTTTTCAAGGGCCTTCAGGTTCTCCTTCGCGTTTTCGATGAATTTTCTGACGAACCGTACCACGGTCGTATCGTCCGGCTGCTTTTCCTCCTTGCATGCATCCGCAATCAGGACACCGAGCAGGTTCTTTTTCTTTTCGTCCCTGTTTTTCATGGCTTTCAGCCTGTCTTGGCGAATTGTCTCAATAAGCATGTTCCCTCTCCTGATACGAGTTCTCTTCCCGTTATTTGCCGCAACACTTCTTGTACTTGAGGCCGCTGCCGCAGGTGCAGGGTTCATTGCGTCCGACCTTGACGGAGATGATAGGTCTCGGTTTTACCAAAACGCCTTCGGTGAAGTACCAGGTCCCGTTTTCCCGTTTGAACTGTCCACGCTCATGGTGGGTGTGCAGATTCCCCTGTTCACGGAATCGTGCAACGAATTCCACCTCGCCTTCCGTGTCGTTCGGGCCGCCCAGGCGGCTGCCGATGATCTCCAGACCCATCCATTCCGACTTTTCCGCCCATGACTTCGTCCCGGCGTGATCGTACCCCTTCCGATACGCAGGATGGGTTGTCTCGAAAAGGAAATCGACGGCAACGGTCACATAGGCGGAATAGCGTGCCCGCATGAGCTGTTCGGCGGTTTCGGCGGACCGCACTCCACTGATGATAGGTTCGCAGCATTCGCTATAGGGTACGCCGCTTCCACAAGGACAGATATTCATGGATGTTTTACCTCCGGGATGAATGTAATAATCTGGCGCAGTTTCCGTCCGGTCTGTGCGCTGACCGGACGATAGCACATCCGGGCCTGTCCCACAATACGCAGATGCCGGGAGAATATTTGCCGGACAATTCAGAATTTTGCTGCAAATCGTCTCGTTTTGAAGTAGTTTTGAGTAATCATCCTGGTTGAAACGATGACGCCGGAATTTTCCGGCGTCATCGTCTTGTCAGGTCCCCTGTTTTTCCAAGGATGCTCCATGCACGGTATGGGGTGATACCGTAATTTCCCGGAGTGCACCTATGTCTTCAGGTTCTACGCAGACGCTGGCAGTTTGCGCATATCATAATGTCGGCTACTACTGTTTGCAGGAATTGCTGCGTCAGGGGGCGCATATTGGAGTTGTCTTTACCCATGAGGACTCTCCCTCCGAAACGATCTGGTTTGCTTCGGTTCGAGAACTGGCGGAGCGGAGCGGGATTCCCTGCCGGGTAACGGACATCAATCTCCCTGAAAATGTTGAGTTTCTTCGAAGCATGAATCCGGACTTTCTGTTGTCTTTCTACTATCGATTGATGATACGGAAAGAAGTTCTGGATATTCCGCTAAGGGGAGCGCTCAATATTCACGGCTCACTTCTCCCGAAGTATCGAGGGCGAGTGCCTGTCAACTGGGCAGTAATAAACGGAGAGACGGAAACAGGGGCAACGCTTCATTACATGGTGGAAAAACCGGACGCCGGAGATATCGTCGACCAGGAGCGCGTTGTTATTCAGTTTACCGACACCTCTTTGGATGTGTTCAACAAGGTGACCGATGCCGCGGTAACCGTACTGTCACGTTCATTCCCTCTACTTCTTTCCGGCAAGGCACAACGGATTCCCATGAAACTGAGTGAGGGAAGCTACTTTGGGGGGAGGACACCGACCGATGGCCTCATCGATTGGAAACGGGGCGCCGTTGAAATCTACAATCTGATTCGCGGTGTTACTCATCCTTACCCGGGCGCCTTCACCTACCTGAGCGGTTCCAAGGTTTTTATCTGGAAATCAAGGCCTGTTTCAGGGCGTGGCGTGGAGGGTTTCATTCTGTCCGAGAGGCCGTTGATGGTTGGAACGGGAGACGGTCTCCTTGAGATACTGTCTCTGCAGATGGAGGGGAAAGAAGAGTTGGATGCCGAAAGCTTCATCTCCCTCCATCCACTTGTCGGAAAACGGTTCGAATCTTTTCTTTCCCATGCCGTACAGAAGAACTGAGAACTTAGGTGCTGGGCTGTGCCGCAGCTGAGCCGTTTGGCTATTGTCCGACCCTTCGGCCAGCCACCACCTGCTAAACCAATTCTACGGGAGTCTCTATGACAATGAAAATACTCATCCTCGGCGTGAACGGTTTTATCGGGAACGCCTTGACCCGCCGTATCCTCACAACGACGGACTGGGAAGTATACGGGCTGGATATGAGCTGCGATAAGCTGGAGCATTCAATGGGCAATCCCCGCTTCCATTTCCTGGAAGGGGATATCACCATTAATAAGGAATGGATTGCCTATAATATCAAGAAGTGCGATGTGGTTCTTCCGCTTGTGGCCATAGCGACACCGGCTTCCTATGTCCGTGAGCCGCTTCGTGTCTTTGAACTGGACTTCTAGGAGAATCTGACCATCGTCCGGCAGTGCGTTAAATACAAGAAACGAGTCGTCTTTCCTTCGACGTCCGAAGTATACGGCATGTGCCCGGATGCGCAGTTCAACGAGGACTCCTCACACCTCGTTCTTGGTCCGATACACAAGGAACGCTGGATTTACTCCTGCGCCAAGCAGATGCTTGACCGCGTTATCTACGCGTACGGCAAGCATGAGGGGTTGCGATACACACTCTTCCGCCCGTTCAACTGGATAGGTCCCCGTCTGGACAGCATTGACACGGCAAAGGAAGGGAGTTCTCGGGTTTTGACCCAGTTTCTCTACAACATTATTATGGGCGAACCCATCAATCTCGTGGACGGCGGCAATCAACGCCGCTCTTTTACCTATCTGGAAGACGGTATCGACTGTCTCATGAAAATTATCGAAAACCATGATGGATGCGCCGATGGAGGGATATTCAATATCGGTAACCCAAGGAACGATCTGTCTGTAAAGGAGCTTGCCTTTAAATTGCGCGACCTGGTGAAAGAGTATCCGCTGTACCGAATGCGTGCGGAATCGTGCAGGATTCTTGATGTCTCCTCGGAAGAATTCTATGGAGGCGGATACCAGGATATCCTGACCCGTGTTCCTTCCATAGAGAGTGCATGGAAGCGCCTGGGCTGGAGGCCGGTCACCCCCATAGACGAAGCATTGAGAAAGACGCTCGACTTTTATCTTGTCGACGAAGGTGAGAAGATTGAGCGGATCACAGGTCAATGATTCCACCGGTTATCGCACTCAAGGTCGACGTGGATACCTTTGTGGGCACACGTGACGGTGTGCCTCGACTGCTGGACATCCTTGAACAGCACGGGATCAGTGCCACGTTCTATTTCTCCTTGGGGCCCGACAATTCGGGCAAGGCAATCCGACGCATCTTTACCCGCGCGGGTTTTCTCAAAAAAATGCTCCGCACTAAGGCCCCATCCACCTATGGCTTAAAAACGATACTGTATGGTACTCTCTTGCCTGCCCCCCACATTTCGCAATCCCTGGCTGAGGGTATGAGAGATGCTGCGCGCAGAGGACATGAGGTAGGTATTCATGCCTGGGATCATGTTGACTGGCATGACAACCTGCCGAAAATGTCCGTAGAAACCGTGTCTGCGGTCATTGGAAAAGCCAGGGGAGCATTCCGGGAAGTATTCGGTGAGGATGCGAAAACGACCGCGGCTCCGGGGTGGATGCTTACCGCCTCTTCCCTTCATGTCCAGGATAGGATGGGATTACTCTACTGCAGTGATGCGAGAGGAACCTGTCAATTCTTCCCGATGATGGACGGAAGAAGGTTCGAGACCCTGCAGATTCCCACAACCCTTCCGACACTGGACGAGTTGCTAGGGACTGATGGTCTTACAGACGCCACCGTCAACGACTTCTATCTTTCCCATATCGGGCCTGGCCTGAATGTTCATACCATCCACGCGGAGTTGGAGGGGGCACGATATGCAGGGGTATTCTCAGATCTTTTGCAAAGAGCGCTCCATTCGGGAGTACGTTTATTGACTCTTGGTCAAGCAGCTGAGCAAGCACTGAAGTCTCATCCGCCAATTTGTAGCGTTGCCATGGATGAGATACCTGGGAGAGCGGGTTTTGTCGCGGTGCAGCAGGCTTGATATCTTGTTCAGGAAGATTGCTGTACTTCCATGATGCGTTTCAGTTCGTTAATCAGTCCCCGGAGGAAATCGTATCCTTCCTGCCAGAAATGCGGTTCAGCGAGGTCAACCCCCGCGGCACGCACTGTGTCTGCTGGGGACCGTGAGCCGCCGCTTTCCAGTATAGAGAGATATATCGGAACAAATGATTTCCCTTCAGCGAGATATCTGTTGAACAGGGAAAGCACCAGGAGTTCGCCGAAGGCGTACGAATAGCAATAAAAGCGTGAATGAATGAAGTGCGATATGTAGCTCCACCCCCACCGGTACGGTTCCGTCATTTCCACTGAGTCTCCATAGAGACGAGCATTTTCCTCCCACCACAGTGAGCATATTTCTTCCGCTGTCAGCAGGCCCTCTTTCCGCTTTGCGTGAAACCGCTCCTCGAATCGTGTCAGAACAATCTGGCGAAATGTGGTAGCAATAATATCTTCTATTGCTGCGCACAGTATGGATATCTTTTGTTTAGTATCAGCCTCTCGGTGGAGCAGTAATCTGGTTAGCAACATCTCCCCGAATATGGAAGCAGTTTCAGCAAGGGGGGTAGGAGGGTGATAGTTGACCATACTTTGTTTCTGCGCAAGGACAAAGTGTATTCCATGCCCCAATTCATGGGCAAGGGTTGCAACATCTCGCAGGTTACCCGTATGGTTGAGGAGAATGAACGGTGGAAGCGACGGCGAGATTCCCATGCAGAAAGCGCCGCCGCTCTTGCCGTGGCGTGGTTGAGCGTCAATCCTCTCTTCCGAGAAAAACTTTTCTACAATGGCGCCGAATACTGGTGAGAATCCCCCAAAGGCCTCCAGTACCAGATTTTTTGACGATTCGAATGAATATATGCGATTTATTCCTGCAAGAGGTGCGTAGATGTCAGTGTGTTTCAGCTTGGGAACTCCAAGCAGGCGCGCCTTCAGGTGGAAATATTCTCTGGCCAGAGGGTAGTTTTTTTCGCTTACCTCCATCAACCTTTCCACAGCCCGGGGTTCAACCTCGTTTGCCAGATGTGTCGGTTCCATAATACTCCGGTAGCCACGAATTTCCATTTCCTGGCCATGATCGAGGGCCGCATTGTTGAAAATGGAGGCGATCACTATGCCCTGTTCCCGATATTTGGCGAGGAATGTGGCAAAGGCACGTTCCCTGACGCTGCTGTCGCAGTGATGAAGGAGTCCCAGCAGTTCTTCTCCTGTCAATTCGAGGAGTTCACCATCCATAAGGAAATCGTAACGGAATGAGGAGGAAAGTTCATCGAAGAGATGAGAAAACGCTTCTACCCCTGTGAGCCTTTTTTCTTTCAGTATTGATTCCTCCCGTTCCGGCAATGTATAGGGACGGTATCGGCGCAGCTTTTCCAAATAATGACGGTACGTTGCCAGAAGGTCGTTGTCTTTCAGTTCCAGAAATCTATCATCGGGAAGTGCCATCAGTTCCAAATCGAAAAACAGCAATTCTCTGGCTATTCGGTTGCCGAACTCCATGGCCTGTTGTGACAGTTTCTTGTTTTCTATTTTTTCGCTGTCGGCGGCGAAAAGGAGATATGCATAGCTTTGTGGCCTAACGATGGATTCTTGTAAGCCTTCAAATTCATGAAGCGCGGTTTCCAACTGGTCGACACTCAGCGTCGCCACTTTTCCATAATATTTTTTTCGAAATCGGGCTGCCCTGGTTTCCGCTGAAGATAAATCGGTCTTCAGTTTGTGTGATCTGCTTGAAGAATAGAGGAGTGTCAGATCCCACTGCCCTGCATCTTTCTTACGAATCATGCGAATTTCCTCTCCGAAAGTTTTAATCACTTTGATGCGGTACGTTTGCATAACTTTTCAATTGTGTCAATCGATACGTAAAATCAACGATTTAGGTAAATTTAACTCGTATGTAAAAAAAATTGAAAAAGAGTGTTGACAATGGCGGGAAGTGTTTGGTATAACCCTACTTCCTTTCGGGGCGGCGGAGCGAGAGTTGGCGAAAAAGAAGTGGCCCTGAAAAAAAGTTGAAAAAAGTTCTTGACGAAGTAAAATGG
>JAAZOO010000271.1 GCA_012797715.1 Geobacteraceae bacterium
CAAGAGGCGTCAGGCATAATGTGACAAAGTAGAATTAATTGTAAACGCCCTTTTCTTCTGGTACGTTAGCATCCATCGGGGTTCCCGGGAAGGGGAAACCGGCCCCGAAGACCGGAATCGATCCGGTGCACCGCTCCCCCTATCCCACGACAACGAAATACAGGGAGACTGAATGAAAAAAGAGTGGGCGCAGGTATCCTGCGAGGTTCCGTCCTCCATGGTTGATTCCCTGGCCGAATACCTGATTGAGCTCTCCTCCACCGGGGTGAGCATCGACAACATGACTCTCGACACCTTTTCCCTGGACTCCGTTGAGGAGTCTCCCATCAAGACGGTGACCGCCTATTTCTCCGTTGATGATTCCCTCCGGGAAAGGATACGGGAGGTCGAATCCTACCTCATGGAAACGGGACCGGCGTACGACGGTTTTCACTTCAAGGCGCCGATCGTGACACGGATAACGGAGGAAGACTGGAGCAGCAACTGGAAGGAGCATTTCAAGCCGCTCCGCATTGGAAGACATCTCGTGATCAAGCCCACCTGGGAAACCTTTCCGGCAACGGATGACGATGTCGTCATGGAACTGGACCCCGGGATGGCATTCGGCACGGGAACGCATCCCACAACCATGCTCTGCCTTTCCATCCTGGAAGGACTCTTTCGCGGGGGGGAGGCAGCCGGACGCCCTCACAAAATGCCGCGGACGGTTCTTGATGTGGGGACCGGTTCGGGTATACTCAGCATAGCGGCAGCGCTGCTGGGCGCGGAAAAGGTGGAAGCCGTCGACATCGACCCCGACGCGGTCCAGGTTGCGAAGGAGAACTGCTCCCTGAACAAAGTCTCCGGGCTGGTGAATGTCTCCGGAACCCCTCTGCCGAGGGTAGCGGGGAGATTCGATGTCGTCCTGGCCAACATCCTCGCGGAAGAACTGGTCCGCCTGGCTCCGGAGCTCGTCGGAAAGCTCGCCGCGGGAGGCTTTCTGATACTGTCGGGGATACTCGTCGACAAGGAGCATATCGTAACAGACTGTTTCAGGAACCTGGGCGTCTCCCTGGAACGAATCGCCAGGGAGGAGGAATGGTGTTGCATCGTTTTTCAGGGGAACGCGTGAATGCGGCGTTTCTTCATTGACGAGAACGCCGTTACGGACAACACGGCGCTGGTGACGGGTAACCTTTTTTGTCATATGACCCGGGTGCTGCGACTGAAAATCGGCACCCGGGTCATCCTCTCCGATGGAAAGGGGAGGCGTCACGTGGGCTCAATCGCCAGCATCGGGAAAGAATGCCTGACCGTCAGCATAACGAGGAGCTCAACGGAACCGGAGAAAACCTCCGGCCCCCTGCTGGCCCTCTTCCAGGGACTTCCCAAGGGAAGCAAGATGGAATTCATCTTGCAAAAATGTACCGAATTGGGCGCGGACTCCTTTGTACCCTTCCTATCGGAACGAACCGTTGCCAGGCTTCCGAAAGATCGGGAAGCAGAGCGACTGGAACGATGGAGCCGCGTCATCCGGGAGTCGGCGCGCCAATCCGCCAGGACATCGCTCCCCCTCCTCTCCCCGGTCAGAGATTTTTCCGAGATCGTCGGCACGGCAGACCAGACGGTGAAACTTCTGCTCTGGGAGGAAGAAAAGTCCAACCGGCTCAGGTCCGTTCTCGATTCCCTTCCGCGACCCGACAGCGTCGCCTTGCTGGTCGGCCCGGAGGGGGGGCTCTCTCGAGGGGAAGTCGCTTCCGCCGAGTCATGGGGTTTCATTCCCGTGACCCTCGGCACGCGGATCCTCAGGACCGAAACGGCGGGAATGGCCCTCCTCTCCATTCTGCAGTTCTATTGGGGGGATATGGGTTGAAAAGGAATACGGGAGGTACGCGGCATGAAATGCCCCAAATGCGGTTACAATAGCTTCGAGTTCCTCGACAACTGCAAGAAATGCGGCGCGGAATTCGCTTCTTTCAAGAAAACCCATCGAATCAGCCCCGTCATCCTTACGCCTGCTGCGGCACGGGATGCACGGCCAACGCCTGAGGAAATCGAGAGTGTTCCTCCCCCTGGTCCCGACTCCGTCGCGGAACACCGCGCTGACGATTTTTCGTGGGACATGCCGGCCGGAACGAACGGCAGCGACCTGCAAGAAAGTCCGTACGGCGGATTCGATCTGGGTTTTCAGGATTCCGAAGGGGTGACGCAGGATACGCCCTTCACCGGTTTCTCCTTCTCCGATGAACCGCAGGAACACCAGCCCCAACAGATATCCGCTCCCGGGGATGAACGCCTGACGGAGTTCGCCTTCGAAGAAGAACCCGCGAAGGAAACCGTACCGTGGGAAGGAGCGCTGGAATCGGCTCCCCAGGGATATGAAAGGAGCCTGGACGCAGAATCTCTCGAAGAAATGCCGGATGTGGGAAAAACTGATTCCGGAGAGTTTGGCGCGGATGATTTTTCCTTCTCACCCGAGCCGGTGGCTGAAGATATTTTTCAGATGGAAGAAAAGGGCGCGCAGCCGGCGCCTGAAAAGAAAGCACACCCGGAGCTGTCGGACTTTGACAGGGAGTTCGAACAGATTTTCTCTTTCGGCGAGGCTGAAGAAAAAGACACGAAATCGTAACCGTCAGCGAAGCGCTTCCAGAAGCTCGCCGCCGAACTCCCGCTTCCGCCACCCCCGCAGGGTGGCAACTGCATCAAGCCCGGCGGCGTCCTTCGGGGCCTCCTTGGCCAGCGCTTCCAGCAGGGCATTGTTGACAAGAAATCCCGCATCAATCCCCAGGGCCAGGGATTTGGCTTCCCGCCACCTTTTCAATCTTCTGAGTCTCTCATCTTTCAGGGCATCCCGCTCCGGCCTTCCCGCTCGTGCGAACCGGGGGAGCAGTTCTTCCGGAATGGCGCAACCATCGGCAACCGCTTTCACCACATCTCTGCCGTACCGCTCCGCAAAACGGGGAGGGAGCCCCGGAATCCCCTGCAATTCATTGACATTCCTCGGCTTTTTCTCCGCCAGCGCCCGAAGCGTCTCGTTGGAGAGCACCTTGAACGGCGGCTTGTCGGCACTGCGCGCCCGCAGGTCGCGAAACCGGAGCAGTTCCTCCAGCACGGCCAGGGTCCGGGGATCCATCTTGCTTGCGCCCTTGAAACGATACACGAACGGCTCCCCCTCACGGTCCGCCGCCCTCACCTCCGAAAGAAGCTCCGATTCCTCTTCGACCCAGGAAAGCCTCCCCCGCTCCAGGAGCTCCGCCTCCAATTGACGGTACAGGGCAACAAGCAGCGACGTGTCCGCCGCGGCGTAGGCGATCATGCCGGGGTCCAGCGGCCTCCTGCTCCAGTCGGCCTTCTGGTAGCGCTTGTCCAGTTCCACACCGAACCGCTTCTTCAGGACCGCTGCCAGGCCCACCTCTTTCTCGCCCAGCAGCTGGCAGGCAATCATGGTATCGAACAGGTTGCGCACCTCCAGCGAGAAATCCCGGTGGAGGGAGCGGATGTCATAATCGGCGCCGTGAAATACCTTGCGGATGCCTGGATCCTCCAGCAGGGAGCCCAGGGGGGAGACATCGGTCACTGCCAGGGGGTCTACCAGAAACACCGCCTTGTCCGTGGCAACCTGGATGAGACAGACCTTTTCCCGGTAGTGGTGGAGAGAGTCGGCCTCCAGGTCGAAGGCCAGTACCTTCTCGCACGACAGCCGCCGGGCCAGGCGGTCAAGGTCCGTCGTCGTTTCAATTATCTTCGGCATTTTCTGACGCTGTGTCATGTATCCCTTTCCCGCAAACCGAGGATGGGTCGCTCCCCGGAGAATCGCCATGAATTTTTACGATACCATAGACGGTGTTCCTCTGGGCGGCGCGGAATCCCGCCTCCCGGATGCACCCCACCATCTCTTCCCTGCCCATGCGGAAGGAACACCCGGCGGCCGCCACCACGTTCTCTTCCAGCATTGTCCCCCCCAGGTCGTTCGCTCCGAAATAGAGGGCAACCTGGGCCAGCCTGGCCCCCTGCGTCACCCAGCTCGCCTGGACATTCGCGATGTTGTCGAGAACGATGCGCGCCAGGGCCACGACCCTCAGATACTCGGCTCCAGTCGCCGCAATGCCGCCCAGTTCCGTATTCCCCGGCTGATAGGTCCAGGGGATGAAGGCCGTGAATGAACCTCCCTCCGCCTGGAGCTCCCTGACGCGGAACAGATGCTCGACAATGTCCTCGGGCCGCTCCCGGCCGCCGAACATCATGGTCGCCGTGGTCGGCATCCCCTGGCGGGCGGCCTCCCGCATCACCGCCGCCCACTCCTCCCATCCGATCTTTGCGGGAGAAACCTCTTTCCGAACCCTGTCCACCAGGATCTCCGCCCCGCCTCCGGGAAGGGAGTCGAGGCCCGCCCTCCGGAGCCGTTGCAGAGTCTCCGCCACGGTACTGTCCGAGATGGCGGAAATATGGAAAATCTCGGCGGGAGAGAGGGAATGGATATGGATGTGGGGAAAACGCTCCTTCACCCCCCTGAACAGGTCCTCGAAGAACGCAATCCCCAAATCCGGATGGAGCCCCCCCTGCATCAGGAGCTGCGTCCCCCCCTGCTCTGACAACTCCCGAACCTTGCGGAAGATCTCCTCCCGTGTCAGAACATAGGCATCCGGGGAACCCCTGTCGCGGTAGAAAGCGCAGAAGCGACACCGGGAAACGCAGACATTGGTGTAGTTCACGTTCCGATCAACCACGTAGGTGACCATGTTTTCCGGATGGAGCCTGCGGCGGACGGCGTCGGCAATCCTGCCGAGGGTCGTCAGTTCGGCCTCCAGGAAGATGCGCAGGGCACCTTCCCGGGTGAGCGGCCTGCCCTTTTCAGCCAGCTCCGCATATTCCTGCGGACATGGATTCACGAAAATCTCCCGTATCGGACCGGAAACAGATTCCCGGCGTTCACCGGTCCCTCAATTCGTTGTAGAGCGAATCCCGTTCCACCGGCTCCCGCCCCGCAGCGCGAATCAGGCGGGCAAGATGGTCCCTCCCCATCCCCGGCGGAGAGTCCGCGCCCGCCTCGTGCCCTATCTTCTCCTCGACCACCGTGCCGTCCAGGTCATCGGCGCCGAAGGCAAGCGCCACCTGGGCGATCCGTTCCCCGAGCATGACCCAGTATGCCTTGATGTGGGCGAAGTTGTCCAGGAAGAGGCGGGCAACGGCGATGGTCTTCAGGTCGTCCACCCCTCCGCACGGCCGAACACCCTGCTCCTTCAGCGGCGTGTTTCCAGGCTGGAAAGGAAGCGCCACAAAGGCCAGAAACCCGCCGGTCCGGTCCTGCAGGTCACGGAGCCGGGACAGGTGGTCGACACGGTCGGCATGGCTCTCCCGGTGGCCGTAGAGCATGGTTGCGTTGGAGCGGAGCCCGCATCGATGGGCACACTCCATGATCTCCAGCCACCGTTCACCCGAAATCTTGTCTCCGCAGAGGTGCGTCCGAACGGAAGGGGCGAAGATCTCGGCCCCGCCGCCGGGCATGGAATCGAGGCCGGACTCCCTGAGCCGATGCAGGACCTCATTGAGGGGCAGCCCGCTTACGCGCGCCATGTGATCGACCTCCACGGCGGTGAAGGCCTTCAGGTGGAGCCGGGGCGAAACGGACTTTACGGTGCGCAGCATCTCCCGGTACGCTTCAAAGGGAAGCGACGGATGGAGACCGCCTACCATGTGAATCTCGGTCGCACCCCGCAGCAGAGCGTCGTGGGCCAAGGAACGAATCTCTCCGGCACGGAGAAGATAGGCCCCCTTTTCGTCCGGATCCCGGCGGAAGGCGCAGAAGCGGCAGCGGTTCACGCAGATATTGGTGTAATTCAGGTGCCGGTTCACGTTGTAAAAGACCCGGCGGCCGTTCGTGCGCTCATTGGCCCATGCCGCCATCTCACCTATCTCCGCGAGGTCGTTGGAAGCGAACAGGAACAGTGCATCGTCATCGCTCAGACGCTCTCCCCCACGGACCTTTTCCCGTATGGATGCGAGGGAAATCATGACTGCTCCGGAGCCCCCCAGGCCCGGTAGAGCCGGTGCGCGACTCCGAGGGCGTCCATGGCCTTCCCTACCACAAAATCCACCATATCATCCACACTGCGGGGGGCATGGTAGAAGGCGGGCATGGCGGGCACAATACGCGCCCCCATCCGGGCCAGCTTCAGCATGTTTTCCAGATGGATCTCGGACAGGGGAGTCTCCCTGGGGACAAGAACGAGGGGACGGCGCTCTTTCAGCATGACATCGGCGCACCGCTCCAAGAGGTTCCCGGAGTTTCCCCACGCTATCCTGGACAGTGTGCCCATGGAGCAGGGACAGACGACCATGGCGTCCGGCGCCGCAGAGCCGCTGGCAATGGGGGCCATGAGAGCATCCTTCTCGTAGTAGCGCATCTTTGACGACTGCACGCCGAAATGGCCGCGGAACCGGCGGGAAACCTCTTCTTCCGTACCGTGCCAGTCAAGGCCGGTTTCCGTTTTGAGAACCGAAAAGCCGGCCGTGGTAACGAGAAGGTCGAGGGAGTGTCCGGCGGCCAGAAGTTCTCCGCAGAGCCGAAGGCCGTAGATCGCTCCAGAAGCGCCGGTGATTGCCGAAACAATATGCATGGAACTCTTCTCCGCTACCGGACGAGGATATCCGTCAGGGCAAAAAGGAATACCGCGCAACTGATGTAGCCGTTTGCGGTGAAAAAAGCGGTGTTCAACCGTGACAGGTCTCCCTCGCGCACCAAGCTGTGCTCATACCCCAGGAGAACGGTCACGACCCCGACACCCGAAAGGTAGACGATGCCCAGATCCGCAGCAGGGGCCACGGCGGCGAGCATTCCCACGGTCACGAGGTGGAACAGGCGCGCAGTCACCAGTGCGGCCCCCGCACCTATCCTCGCCGGAATGGAATGGAGTCCGGCTGAGCGGTCGAAATCCAGATCCTGGAGGGCATAGAGGATATCAA
>JAAZOO010000272.1 GCA_012797715.1 Geobacteraceae bacterium
ATTGATATCTATACCCATGACAAGGTGGGGCTTCTCTATCGAATAACGAGCACATTGTCGGAATTGGGACTCTATATCGGCGTATCCAAGATCTCAACCAAGATCGACCAGGTTGCCGACGTCTTCTACGTGAAGGATATCTTCGGCCACAAGATAACCTCTGAGGAGAAACTTTCCGAAATCCGCCAACGGCTTCTCGCAGCCATTGACGAATGATCCCGTGTTCGGCACGAGGCGTTCTCCTTCGTACCATCCGGATGACTTCACCTGCCGCGTACAGGAGACTGCCCTCTTGTCCATCCGGCAAATCCGGATGGGACACACGTTGTTTTCATTCCGGAACGACGGTTTTTGCGGCCTGGGAAGGAAAAACGAGCGGTTGCGCTGAGGAGTGCACCGGTACGCCGCACAAGCATCCCGGAAGATTGGCACCGCCATGGTGAACAAGGACGTTTCCCGATGGAAACAACGCTAACGGTTCGTACGGATATGAACGAGTATCTGGATATGTTCCTCACTTTCCTGGCCGTGGAAAAAGGGCTTTCGGCAAACACCCTGGAAGCTTACAGCCGCGATGCAGGCAGATACCTCTCGTTCCTGGAAAGAGAAGGGTGCGTCGAACCGAAGGAGATTCGCCCCCTGCACATCGCAACCTTTCTCGCCTCTCTGAAGGATGCGGGACTCGGTTCAAGGAGCAGGGCCAGGGCCCTTTCCTGTGTCCGGATGTTTCACAGATTTCTGGAGAGGGATGGGTATACCACCGTCAACCCGGCATCCCGTATCGACGTTCCGAAAACAGCGGAAAAGCTCCCTGTAATCATGAGCTTTCGGGAGGTGGAGGCTCTCCTTGCGGCACCGGGCGGAGAGAGCGCCATAGACGCCCGTGACAAGGCCATGCTGGAGCTTCTCTATGCGACCGGTCTGAGGGTGTCGGAATTGATCCATCTGAAGACGAGGGAGGTAAACCTGACTGCGGGGTTTGTCCTGGCATTCGGCAAAGGGGGCAAGGAACGGCTCGTTCCGTTGGGAGAGCAGGCGATGGTCTCCCTTGGGAGATATCTGGTGGGGGCGAGACGGGAACTGGATAAATCCGGCGTCAACGACTATCTTTTCCTTTCCCGCATCGGCAGGCCGATGACACGCCAGGCATTCTGGGATATTATCAAAAAAAGGGCCTGTCAGGCCGGGATCGGCAAGAACATCTCTCCCCATACCCTGCGGCACTCATTCGCCACCCATCTCCTGGAGAACGGCGCCGATCTGCGGAGTGTCCAGCTGATGCTCGGCCACGCGGACCTTTCCTCCACCCAGATATATACCCACATTACCAGGGAGAGGCTGAAAAGGATCCATGAGGAATACCATCCCCGGGGGTAGAAAGGCCAAAACCATTTGTATACGTTTAGAGGTAATTTATTCTGACGAAAGGATGCGAATATGAAGTATATCATTCTACTGGGCGACGGTATGCCTGATGAAAGCATAGAAGCCCTTGGGGGGAAAACGCCGCTGGAATACGCCTCGACCCCCTTCATGGACTCCATGGCGAAGAAGGGACGCCTTGGTCTGGCGAGAACCATACCTCCCGGATATCCGCCGGGAAGCGATGTTGCGAATCTGTCGGTCTTCGGCTACGACCCGCGCACCTGTTACACGGGCCGGTCGCCCCTGGAGGCGGCGAGCATGGGGGTCCAACTGGGACCCGATGACGTGGCTTTCCGTCTCAATCTGGTCAACCTGCATACCAGTAACGGGACGATCTCCATGGGCGACTACTCCGCGGGCCATATCACCACCGAGGAAGGTGGGGAACTGGTGGAGAGTCTTGCGCAGGAACTGGGAGGCGGAGAATTTGAGTTTTATCCCGGAGTCAGTTACCGCCACCTTCTTGTCTGGCGCAACGGGAAGGAAAAGCTTGAGCTGACGCCGCCCCACGATATCAGCGGGAAATGCATAGACGCCTACCTTCCCAAGGGAGACGGCTCTGATGTCCTTCTCCGTCTCATGGAACGTTCCCGGGACATCCTTTCGGGACACCCGCTGTATCGAAAGCGACAGGAGGCTGGAAAAACGCCGGCGAATTCAATCTGGCTCTGGGGACACGGAAAGGCGCCGCGGATGGTGACCTACCGGGAGCGCTTCGGCCTTTCCGGCGCGGTAATCTCCGCGGTAGATCTGGTGCGGGGTATAGGTGTCTATGCCGGGTTGGAAGTTATTCGAGTTCCGGGCGCGACCGGTTACATCGACACCAACTACCAGGGCAAGGCGGAAGCCGCTCTGGAGGCACTGAAGAGGCTCGATTTCGTCTATCTCCATGTGGAAGCGCCTGACGAGTCTTCCCATTCCGGCAGTATCGAGAACAAGATACGGGCAATCGAGGATTTCGATGCCAAGATTGTTGGCCCCATCAGTGAAGGTATCCGTGAATTCGGAGAGTACCGTATTCTCTGTACTCCGGATCATCCGACCCCGATACGCCTCATGACCCATACAGCGGATCCGGTCCCCTTTATCATATACAGCGGGGAGGCGGACGTGTCCCCGGAAGTTGCGGGGTACGATGAGAAGTCCGCCAGGAAAACGGGTCTTTTTCTGGAAGAGGGGTACAGATTGATGGAGATGATGCTGGGAAGGTGAGAGCGGGGGGCGCACTCCGGGCCGGTGGAGTGCGCCTGGAACGACGCATGCGGAAAAAAAGGGACACGACCTGATGGCCTGTCCCGAGATGAACTGCGCTATATCCTTGACCCGGCGGAAGCCTACGGCGAAGACTATCCCAGCGAAACCTTCCGAGTCTTGAAGAATAATGAAATCAGGGAGTTTGGGGAGTATCGCACCAGGCGGCTGGTGCTGGAGGCTTGGGATCGATTGGAGGGTGAAGGCTTATGATTGTTGAATCCCTCACACCCAATTTAAGCCTGTTGACTCAGGAGCACGTTCTTGTTCACCCCCTGTGTCAGGATAGGTGTCGCCGTCAGAGACTTTGATAACAGTACCCTCGAGGATGCGATTGGGCTCTTTTGCGAAGGTTTGCGAAGAAATAATCAGTAAGAAAGAATGAGGAGAAGAAATCGCATCAGAAATTTCTCCCATCGGCATTTTATTACTTGCAGGTGAAACCATCTAAATATATACTTCAGATATATATTTAAGTCCCGGCAAGGAGGTTCAACTGTGAAGACAGCAAAGATATTTCAAAATGGCCAGAGCCAGGCAGTCAGGCTTCCCAAAGAGTTCAGGTTTGAGGATACAGAAGTATTCATAAAAAAGTCTGGAAACGTTGTCCAGTTGATTCCGCGCACCGACTCATGGAAATCCCTTTTCGACAGCCTCAAGAAGTTTTCCCGCGATTTCATGGTTAAGCGTCACCAGCCTGATCTGGACAAACGGGAGGACTTGTGATGAGGTTAATGCTTGATACGAACATCTGCATCTACATCATCAAGCGTAAACCCGAATCGGTTCTGAAACACTTTCTTGATTATCGAGTGGGCGATGTTGGCATTTCTTCCATAACTCTTGCGGAATTGCGTTATGGAGTCGCAAAGAGCAAATACAAGGAGAAAAACGCCAAAGCTCTTGAAGAATTTACCATCCCTCTGGAAATCGTATCCTTTGATGAAGCCGCTGCCCTAGCTTATGGGGAGATCCGTTCAGCATTGGAAGCAGCGGGCTCGCCTATTGGCGCAATGGACATGCTGATTGCTGCTCATGCCATTTCACTGGGGGTGCAGTTGGTCACGAACAATACCCGCGAATTTAGCCGTATCCCCGGACTTAACCTCCTCGACTGGACAGCTTGACACTCTTCCATAATAATCTCCGGCGAGGGGACCGTCTCCTTTAGGTGATGGAGTGCTCACGGTAATTGGTCAGCAGGCCGCTGACCAAATTGACGGGGTGGACATTCCTCAGCAAATCTGGGCATGTACTGGGAAATTCGGGGGACAGCATACAGATTTCAGGAGCCGCAGTTACCATCTCGTGCATTTTGAATAATCTCGTCTTATGAATCATTCAAGCCAAACAAATTTTGAGCGTTACATCGGCATCGACTATTCCGGCGCCGAGACCCCGATATCGAGCCTGAAAGGACTCAGCGTCTACATGGCCGATCGGGCGTCTCTTCCGGTCGAAGTCCCGCCGCCGCCGAGCCCCCGCAAGTACTGGACGCGGAAAGGGCTCGCCGAATGGCTGGTCCAGCGGCTCCGGGAAGACCGGCCGACCCTTGTCGGCATCGACCATGCTTTTTCGTTTCCGCTGCGGTATTTCGAGGTTCATCATCTTCCGCCTGACTGGCCGGCTTTTCTGGAAGATTTCCAGCGGCATTGGCCCACCGACGGGGACAACACCTATGTCGACTTCGTCCGCGACGGGCTGCGCGGGGACGGGGCCGCGCGATCCGGCAGTCCCCGCTGGCATCGCCTGACGGAAGAGCGGGCCGGTGCCGCGAAATCGGTTTTCCAGTTCGATGGCCAAGGCTCCGTGGCCAAATCTACCCATGCCGGTATTCCCTGGCTGCTGCATTTTCGCCGGCAACTCGCCGATAGTGTCCATTTCTGGCCGTTCGATGGCTGGGAGATACCACCCGGCCAGTCGGCTATTGTCGAGGTCTACCCTTCCTTGTGGCGCCATGCCTTTCCGCGCGAAGACCGTACGAGGGATCAGCACGACGCCTATTCGGTTGCGGCATGGCTGCGGCAGGCCGATCTTGACGGCAAGCTGGCGCAATTTCTCAGCCCCCATATTACCCCTGCCGAACGCACGCTGGCGCAGGTGGAAGGATGGATCCTGGGAGTGATGTAGAAAAGTCATTTTAATCGGTGTTCGGGTTCATAACCGAGCACCGCTCCGACTTCGGAGTTACGGAGATGTGCCGAGTCCTCGGGGTGACCCAGAGCTGGTAATACGCGCAATTGAAGCGCGGAGCGACAAAACGGCAGCGCGAAGACCAGGATTTGCTGTCACGCACTAAGTTGTCTTTGATGAGAACGGTAAGACTTATGGCGCCGGCCGGATTGCCGAAGATTTGCGGGTGGAAGGTGCCAGAGTAGGAAAGAACCGTATCTGGCGCCTGATGCGGGAGCACTTTCTGCGCGTTAAGACCGCGGAGGTTCAAGGTCACGACGGACTCCGTTCACAAGCTCTCGGGCTTGCTATAAATTCGTTCCTTTCCGTGTGTGAAGTGTTTGGCAAGCCTTTCTAGGTTGCAGGGTACAATTTAGGGTACAGGGCAATAAAAAAGGGACGTGCGTTTTTGCGCATGTCCCTGATTTTGTTTTGGTTGCGGGGGAAGGATTTGAACCTTCGACCTTCGGGTTATGAGCCCGACGAGCTACCAGACTGCTCCACCCCGCGTCATTTATGTAACTTGAAATTTATAGCACAGCCGCTCCTGCTGTGTCAACAAGTAATTTCTGTTGTATCCGTTTCGCGGATGGTGATTATTCCGGAACGGCAATGGCATTCTTTCCCACCTTTTCAGCGAGATGAGTCGCCGCTTCCTGGTCCATCCTGCTTCCTACTCTGACCCTGAACAGGGTGCCTTTCCCGGGTACCGCATATTCAACGATTCTGGCGGAATGCCCATTTTTCTCCAGACTGTTCTTCATGTTCAGTGCCTCGTTTTTGTCATGGTAGGAGCCGACCTGCACGGCATATCCGTTTTTCCCCACCTCCTTTTTCTGCTTCACAAGGAGGTTTCCCTTCGGCTTGTCCTTTGCCTTGTCCGGTGTCGTCTCCGTGACGGTTTTTTCTTTTTCGGCGTCCGTTGACGTTGTACCCGATTCACGCTGACCGGTCTTTGCGGGCGGCTGAGGTTTTGATGGGTTCACTGTTGAATCGGGGGCGGCCGTATCCCGTTTCGCCGGAACGGGACTTCCCTCCCGTGGGAGATTCACGCCGCTCCCGATAACCCCTTTGTCTCCTTTCGGCAAGGTGTAGTAGAAGGTAAGGGGAGTCTCGTTTCCCTTTCCGGTCGGTGCAGGGTTGCTCCCGGTTTCTTTCACGGGTGGAGAATGTTCTGAATCTTTCTGTTTTTCATCCGCCGTGGCGCTGGTGGGCGCAGAACCCGGAACATACGGTTTTGCATTCCTGAACAGCAGCCATCCCGTTCCTATGCCGAGCGCGTACACTCCTGAAACGGCACCCAGTATCAAGAGCAGATAGATTTTCGGCGAACGCCTTCTGGGACGATTTCTGCTGACCTGTCTTCGATTACTGTAGTCAAGGGACATGATTCGGCTCCTGCTTTCACATCCTTTCAGGGGCGGAAACACCGAGAAGAAGAAGTCCGTTTTTCAATGTCTGGGCAGTGCACTTCAGGAGAAGCAGACGCGCTGCGGAGAGTTCCCGGTCCTCGCCGATAACCCGGTTCCTGTTGTAGAAGCTGTGAAACAGGCCGGCAACATCCTGAAGATAAAAGGGTATCCTGTGGGGTTCAAAGTGCAGAGCGCTACCCTCCACCACATCGGGAAAAGCGGCGAGAGCCTTGATGAGAGCCATTTCCTCGGGAGTCTCGAGCCGTGACAAAGTGGCATGCTCCACGTCGTGGAGGGTGAATCCCTTTTCCCGGGCGTTGTCGAAGATACTGCAGATGCGGGCATGTGCATACTGGACGTAGTAGACGGGATTGTCGGAACTCTGGCTCTTTGCCAGCTCCAGGTCGAAATCCAGCTGACTGTCGGAGCGACGCATCAGGAAAAAGAATCTTGCTGCATCGCGGCCGACTTCGTCCACAACCTCCTTGAGGGTCACGAACTCGCCGCTTCTTGTTGACATGGCAACCGGCACCCCGTTCCGTAAAAGCGCAACGAGTTGCACCAGAACGATCTTCAAGTCGTCAGGGTTGCGTCCAAGGCTCTGGACAACCCCCTTCAGGCGGGGGACGTATCCATGGTGGTCAGCGCCCCAGACATCGATGACCAGGTCGAATCCCTGTTCGTACTTTTCCCGGTGGTAGGCGATATCCTAAGCGAAATAGGTTGTAACCCCGTTTCCCCGGACAACGACGCGATCCTTGTCATCTCCGAATTGGGTGGTACGGAACCAAAGTGCGCCGTCATTCTCATAGAGAACCCCCTTGTCCTTCAGGTACGCGATGGATTCCTGGACCTTTCCCGAATCGAAAAGAGACTGTTCGGAGAACCAGGTGTCGTGAACAACGCCGAAATCCCTCAGATCCTGTTGGATGCCCTTGAGGATGATATCTCCGCCTATCTTTGCGAAAAGAGAAACAGCGTCTTCTTCAGATGTTTCGAGATACTTTGATCCGTGTTTCGCGATCAGGTCTCGGGCGATGTCCTTGATATAGTCTCCCTGGTAACAGTTCTGGGGAAATTCGACCCTCTCGCCGAGCAGTTCCCGATACCTGAGATAGACGGACCTGCCCAGGGTATCCATCTGATTGCCGGCGTCATTGATGTAGTACTCGCGTACAACGTGGAAACCGGCTGCCGAGAGTATCGACGCGATGGCGTCTCCGGTTGCGGCGCCGCGACCGTGACCGATATGGAGGGGGCCGGTGGGGTTTGCGCTGACAAATTCCACCTGGACCTTCTTCCCCTGTCCAATGGTGCTTTTCCCGTATTCATCACCGGATGCGCAAATGACTTCGAGGGTTTTCCGCCAAACATCCTTGTTGAGGAAGAAATTAATGAAACCGGGACCCGCTACCTCAACCTTTTCAAAAAGATCTGTATCGCTTCTGAGGCGGGCGACGATCCCGTCCGCAAGCAGGCGAGGGGGTTTTTTCTCCGACTTTGCGAGGAGCATGGCAATGTTGGATGCAAAGTCACCATGTTCGGAATGATGGGGCACTTCGACGAGCGGCTCGGGAAAGTGGTCGGACGTAAGAATTCCGTCCATGCGGCATGTTTCAAGGCATTTCCCCAGATGGCGTTGCAACAGCTTCTTCATTATCCCTCCTGAATCCTACTTTTCCCGCTCTCCCTCACTGTCAACGGGTTTTCCAAGGGTAACATCCCGTGTGAAATCCGGACACCGGGCTCCTCCATCGTGAACGCAGAACTTTTTCTGGCAACCAGCGCGCCACGCACACACAACACAACGCTGCAAGGTGCTCTCGTCAGACATGACAGTGCTCCGGGAGACCGTTTCCACAACCGGTCCCATACAGGTAAGTGATTTTCGGTTCCCTCCGTTGGTTTGGTCGGGAACGAAAACATGATTCGTTCATACGAACATTTCGGATGGCTGTCGGGAGAGTCGGCGGCGCGAGGAACCGCCTGTCCCGGTAGTGGAAGAATCACTTTTTTGCAGGGAATTGGTA
>JAAZOO010000273.1 GCA_012797715.1 Geobacteraceae bacterium
CGTCACATCCGATCCCCGATACTCAGCGAGGACCGTGTCCATGCCCTCCTCCACCATGACCTGGGCTACCGCCGTGCCCTGGAGGGTTTCCCCCATGTCCAGGAGGAGGACCGTCATGACGGGGGGGAGGTCCCCCTTGGGGTCCCCTTTCAATTCCGCCGGGACGGGAATCGCGATGGTGGGGCTGGAAATGCCTATACCGGTAGCGGTCTTTTTCAGAGCGGTATTTCCGGTAATGGACATCCCTGTAGTAATGAATCCGGTTGATGGGGTATCTCCTGATTTGATAGGGAATGGCGTTGTAATTGATAGTCACCCAAGGTCCATTGTAGTACGGGGATGCATACCAGACATTCCCGTGATTCAGGTAATAGCGGTTGCCAAGATAGAACATGTCGTAGCCGACTCCCGCGGCGACATAGAACCCAAGTCTCGGAGGAAAAAGGAAAAGCGGCGGATTTTCGATGACCACGGGGGGGTTGACGTATACCGGCGCCGGACTGCCGATATTGACGCCAACGCTGACACCTACGTTGGATGCGTGTGCCAGGGGAGTGATCCCGAAGACAATCGCACAACAGAAAACAATTTTTCGCATATAAAACGCTCCTTTCTTTTTTTGTATTGTCCCTCATAACGTAGTGAGGGGCAACCGGTTTACCTGAAATTTGTACAAACTGAATCGATGCTTCAGGACCTCCCTGTCAGGCCTTTATGCAAGCCACGGCGAGAAATCCTTTCGCGACCGTCCTGGGAGGTTCAATCCAAAGAGACGTGAAATAAATTAAACAAAATTCTTCTTGACAATTATTACCAAACAAAATATAGTCCAAAACATGGAACGAGATCTGATTGCACTATGCAAAAACAAGGCGAGTGAGCTTGAGGCTGCATGCAGAAAAAACGGACTCGCCCTCACCATCCAGCGCCGGGTGATACTTGAATGCCTTGCGTCGCGCACTGATCACCCAACAGCCGATCAGGTATATGAGGATGTGTGCGTCAAGATCAAAGGTGTATCCCGCACAACCGTATACCGCGTTTTGGAGACATTCGTATCCATTGGCCTGGCAAAAAAAATCAGCAACCCTGAATCAAAGGCCAGATTTGACGCAGACACGACCCGGCATCACCACCTTACATGCACCGCCTGCGGCGTGGTGTTAGATGTCTTCGACAACGACCTGAACAATCTGCGGCTTCCTTCTGGTATCGAAAGGGATTTCGAGATAACAGACTACTCCATCACCTTTACCGGCACCTGCTCCGCCTGCAGCGGTCATCGCACGAAGGACCACGGATAAGGCCGTCAGACGCTTCTGATTAGGGCATCTTCGAACATTTTACCTGATATTGACTGAAAGGAGGAAACATGAAACCTGTTGAACTAAAGAAGGATATCTTCTGGGTCGGGGCAATTGACTGGTCCGTGAGGGATTTCCACGGTTACGAAACGCCACGGGGCACTACGTATAATAATTACCTGATCAAGGACAGGGAAATCACGCTCGTGGACGCGGTAAAGTACGATTTCGCGGACATCACGATAAAGCATATCACGAGCCTGGTGAATCCGTCGCAAATCAAGCATGTTGTTGTCAACCACATCGAGAACGACCATGTCACCGCCATCGACAGGATAATGGCCCTCTGTCCGGATGCGACCATTCATATCACAGAAAGGGGTAAAAAAGGTCTCGACCGCTTCTTCGACACCTCACGCTGGAAATTTCACCTCGTCAAAACCGGGGACACTCTGAATATCGGGGACAATACCCTTCTCTTCATCGAAACCCCTATGCTGCACTGGCCCGATTCCATGATGACATACTGCAAGGAAGCGGAAATACTTTTCAGCCAGGACGGGTTCGGACAGCATCTGGCGTCATCAGCACGGTTCGATGATGATTTCAGCGCCTGCGTCTCCTCGGTGGTACTGGAAGACGCGGTTGTCGATTACTACGCAAACATCCTCATGCCCTTCGGGCAACTGATACTGGATGCCGTATCCAGCCTCCAGAAACTTGGCATTCAGCCGAAGGTTATCGCCCCGGACCACGGTATCATATGGCGCAAGAGTCCACAGCAGGTCGTGGATTCCTACGTGGCCATGGCAAGCGGAAAAGCTGACCTCCGGGCACTCATCATCTATGACACCATGTGGAAAAGCACGGAGATAATGTCCGTCCCCATCTCCGAGGGCATCATGGACGAGGGTGTCGATTGCCGGGTCCTCAAGTTGAGGGACACTCCCATGAATGTCATTATCAAGGAATTCTGGAAGGCACGGGGTACACTCTTCGGGACACCCACCCTCAACAACATCATGTACCCGACCGTTGCGGAATGTCTCACCCACATTCGCGGCCTGAGGCCCAGGAACCGCATGGCCGGTGCATTCGGCAGCTACGGCTGGGGAGGAGGAGCCGTGAAGGAATGCTACGATACCTTTACGAAGATGGGTCTGGAAACCTTTGATCCGGGACTCCAGATCGTATATAAACCCTCAACGGAAGATGAAGAGAAGTGCTATCAGTTCGGCAGAGATTTCGCTGCAAAATTGAAGGAGTACCACACACGCTTCT
The DNA here is from genome assembly GCA_012797715.1 of Geobacteraceae bacterium. Taxonomy (GTDB): domain Bacteria; phylum Desulfobacterota; class Desulfuromonadia; order Geobacterales; family Geobacteraceae; genus RPRC01. The sequence continues at coordinate 2,586 of JAAZOO010000273.1, forward strand.
GAGATGAAGCGTATCCCACACGGAGAAAGGAGTATGGAAATGCCAAGAATGAAACAGTGGCAGTGCACGGTCTGCGGTTACAAA
>JAAZOO010000274.1 GCA_012797715.1 Geobacteraceae bacterium
CTTAGCGAAATGGAGCGGCCACAGCCGATACTGTCCGAACCCCAAGGGTGAGTGTATCGGCTGTAGTGAAATGAGCTTAGAGCAGCACAAAGACGGCAATCGGAGAGAACGAAGGATGCCTCCAACTGCCGAATCTAGGATCATCGGTTCTCCTGGAAGCTGCAACAGAAATTCGTCAACCTGAAATACGGGCAGCAGTGAGACGGACGATTCCGCTGTGCCCTTTTCCCCATGGAAACTCCGTGTCCGGTGAGCGGGTGCTTTTCCCGGAATGTATCCCCCAGGGAGGAAACCCTGCGTCATGACTGAAATCGATCTTGTTGATTCGATAACTCAGGTTGATCCCCCTGAATGGGACGGCCTGGCCCAGGGGCATGTCACGGCAAGCCACGCTTGGCTGCGACTGGTGGAGGAAACCGCGCTGGAGGAGCGGCCGTGCCGGTTGGTGCTGGCGAGGGAAGATTCCAGGCTCCAGGCAGCCATCTTCTTCTGGGAGCACGGGGCGACCGGAATCCCACGTGCCATGGATTCCATGCTCTTCGGCTGATTTTCCCGATTGGCGGCGGCTCTCGGTCTGACGATACATCCGTCTTTCGTGGCCGGCGAATTCTCCGGCCATCGCCAGACGGTCCTTTTCAGGGAAGGGCTGTCCGGGGAGGTTCGATGCCGCCTGATGTCGCGCATGCTGGATCGTCTGGAAGAATACGCCCTCCTGAAAGGCAGGGCGATCTGCTTTACCGGTATTCCGCAGGATGATGGGGAGATGGCTGCCGTGTTCGCATCGCGGGGGTACCTCCGTTCGCCTGAGCTGCCGGTGTGCTATCTGGATATCCGGTGGCAATCGTTTTCGGAGTATCTTCGGTGGCTGCGAAAACGACACCCCCGAACGGAAAAAAACATCCATTACGAACTCAGCAGAACACGGCGCTCCGGCATCACCATACAGCGCATGGATGACCCTGCATTCGACAGCGGCCGTCTCCATGCCTTGGCGGACGCCCACTATCTCCGGCTGAACGGCCGACCGTTCCCCTTTCAGCCGAGGTTCTTCGAACTGCTGAAGGCGCGAATGGGAAGCAGGGCTATCGTCTCCACCGCAGAAAAAGACGGGATGCTTATCGCGGTACAGGTGAGGCTCACAGCCGACGGCATTGCCACCGTACCCATCATCGGGATCGACACGGACCATGCGCACAAAGATGCTTTGTACTTCAACCTGGGATACAACGCCACGATAGAAGCCGTCATCGAGGAAGGACTCCGGCAGGTGCGGTTCGGAAGGCTTGTGTACGATACGAAGATCAGGCGCGGATGCTGCCTGTCGCTGTCGAACCTGTATCTTCGCCCCGCGAACGCATTCCGCCGGACAGTGATGAGACCCCTCATTATGGCGCGAACTTGGAGAATGGGCCGCATGCTGCGGCCCATCATGGAGCAGGCGGCATCAGTGGCTGCGTGCCCGGATGACGAAGGAGCACAGGGGTAGTGGCACGAAAACGAATCCTGATACCCGGTGTCTCTTCCGATGCCGCACTGGGCATGATCCGCCAGCTCGTGGAATGCGGGTATGAGGTGATTGGCGCTGACTGGCAGAGGTTGCCCCTCGGGCTTCACTCCCGGCACCTGAGGACTGTTCATCCCCTGCCGGGATTGACGGATCCCGGGTTCGGAAAAAATCTCGTGGACCTGGTTCGAAACGCGCGACCCGATGCATTTATCCCACTCGGAACGGCTACCGTTGCAATCGCCAGCCGGGAAGCCGCGCTCCTGAAGAACTATACATCCTTCTCCATCCCTGAATACGACGCCTACCTGGCAGCCTTCGACAAAACCCGGTGCTCCACGGAGTGCCGGAAACTGGGCATCCCCTGTCCCACCGCCTACTCCCCGGAAGAAGCGGCCGGCGCTCTGAAGGAAGGGGAGGAGGGGGTCACCCTTGTGGTAAAGCCGGGCACGGATATGGGCATGGCCTCGGGCGTGGAATACGTACGCCATGCCGACCGGCTGCAGGGAATCGTTTCCTCCTGCGCCAACCGATTCGGCAGCGTCACCATTCAGGAATATATTCCGGGTGACGCGTCCCACATGCATACGGCCGTGCTTCTGTTTGATGGGCACAGCGAGCTCGTGGCCGCGTTCACAACGCAGAAACTGCGCCAATGGCCCACCACCGGCGGCATCACCGCACTGAGCAGAAGCACGGACGCATACCACCTGGTGGAACAGGTTCTCCCCTTTTTCCGGAAGTGGCAGTGGAAAGGGGCTGCCGAGGTGGAGTTCAAATTTGACCCACGAGACGGCAGATACAAGGTCATCGAGATAAACCCCAGGTTTCCCGCCTATCTCCGCTTTGCCATGGGGTGCGGGCTGCCGCTGGCGAGACTTTCAGCGGAGATTTCTCTGGCAGACGGAGGGGTTGCCCCCTTGAAGTATCCATCCTACGCCGTCGGAAGGAAATTCGTGAATCCGGGACTTTTCCTGCGCACGACTCTTAAGGAGATGAGGGGATCGTCGAACCGGTTTGCAACACTGGGGAAGGCGGTGGGGAGTCTCTCCGGAACAGGGCAGACCTTCCGGGGAATGCTCTCTGACCCCCTGCCGGTGCTGGGAAGGCTGCTGCTGGACCTGCGGAACCTTCGGGGACACTACCGCTTGCGCAGGTAGCGGAGAAATTCCTCCTGCGAAAGCTCCTTCTTGCGCACGAGACATTCAATCTGATGTCCCAGTGCGGACCGCTCCCCTTCATCCAGGGACTCCTTCATGAGGATGAAGAAAGGAACGTTCCTCGTCTGGGGGTAGAGACGGAATCGGTCCATCAGCTCGAAGGCCGACATATCGGGGAGCATGAGAGCGGAAAACGCCAGGTAACAGGGTTCGGTGGTCGCCAGGGCAATCCCTTCCTTGCCCGTGTATGCCTTTATCACCTGGAAGCCGAGGGATTCTATCGCCTTTGCCGCCTTCTCCTCACCGGTGGGTGAAATGACGATGGCCTGGAGGTCCCACACCTCGGCGTCCTCTGTCAATCCCAGGACCACGATTCTTTTCTTCAGGTACTCCGAATCGATGGGAAGGGTAAAGAAGCCTGCGGCAGGGAAGACCCCGCCGACTTTCCCCTCCAGGCTGAGAAAGAGGGGAAGGACGGGAATGTCCCGGGTCTGGGGATTGCGCTTCAGTTCGAGGAATAGTTGCCACCCGTCCGTGGAATAGGGTGAAAGATCCAGAAGGATGCCCAACGGCCTCCCTTCTGCCAGCTCGTCGAGGCGCGCCGTTCTCGCCCGGTATCCACCGGCGGCAAGGTAGCCGCAGACCGTTCTCCCACGGTCATCACACCCATTCAGCCCAAGAATCCATAACTCCCGCTCACCATGTATCCCGGTCATGCATGATCCCCGCTTCCATGAATACTGCAACCCCATTTTCCCGGCGCCGCAGGAGTGCCGCGCCGGAAGAGAATAAGAACCCTGTAATGATGCCGCAATCGTTTCTACATACCACATTTCGGACAGCCGGCAAACATTTCTTTCACCCCGGCGGATTGTTTTCCCCCACGGAAAAATACCTTGAATTTCAGAGAAAGAATTGGCATAGTATCCGCATCAAGGCGGGCTTTAGCCCGTCTTTTTCTTTTATCCCCGCCGGAATCCCGGTGACGTGCCAACCGTACTTCCCACCGTGCCGCGGGGGAAGGAACCTCACAACAAACAGGAGTCGAAAAAAATGCAGGAAAAGATTCGCAACATAGCCATTATCGCCCATGTGGACCACGGCAAGACCACGCTTGTGGATGCCATGCTGAAACAATCGGGCGTTTTCCGGGAGAACGAAGCCATCACCGAGCGGGTGATGGATTCCAATGATCTGGAAAAAGAACGGGGCATCACCATCCTGGCGAAAAATCTCTCCATACGCCACGGCGGGTACAAGATCAATATCGTGGACACGCCCGGCCATGCCGATTTCGGGGGCGAGGTGGAACGGGTGCTGAAGATGGTGGACTCGGTCCTCCTGCTGGTGGACGCCCTTGACGGCCCCATGCCCCAGACCCGTTTCGTGCTGAAGAAGTCTCTGGACCTGGGCCTGCGCCCCATCGTGGTCATCAACAAGATCGACCGTCCCGGAGCGCGGCCCGCCGAGGTGGTGGACATGGTATTCGACCTGTTCTGCGAGCTTCAGGCGAGCGACGAGCAACTGGACTTCGCCATCGTCTATACCAGCGCCAAGATGGGGTACGCAAAGCTGGACATGGGAGACGATTCCGACACCATGGAACCTCTTTTCCAGACGGTCATCAATAACGTATCCCCTCCTGAAGGGGACCCCTCGGCTCCGTTCCAGATGCTGATTACGAACATCGACTATAACGACTATATCGGCCGCATCGCCACCGGCAAGATCTTCAACGGCAGGGTGGCGGCCGGCGAATCCATAGCGCTGATCAGGCGTGGCGGCGAAATCCGCAAGGGCCGCATATCAAAGCTTATCGGCTACGAAGGTCTGCAGCAGATCGAGATAGAAGAGGCATTCACCGGAGATATCGTTACCATCGCCGGTTTCGACGAGGTGGGAATCGGAGAAACCCTGGCGAGCGCGGATGACCCGCGTTCACTGCCCTACGTCTCCATCGACGAACCCACCATTGCCATGAACTTCATCGTCAACA
>JAAZOO010000275.1 GCA_012797715.1 Geobacteraceae bacterium
CTTAGCGAAATGGAGCGGCCACAGCCGATACTGTCCGAACCCCAAGGGTGAGTGTATCGGCTGTAGTGAAATGAGCGTAGAGCAGCACAAAGACGGCAATCGGAGAGAACGAAGGATGCCTCCAACTGCCGAATCTAGGATAATGGGTGGAAGGACCGTTGCAACCCCGCAAGAGAAAAAAGCTCTCATTTCTGCACTGGATGCCCATGCAGCAATCCAGGCATTCCGTGGCGTCGCAGGACATCCGGATGCACACGGTCACGGGCCACCCTGGATTCGGCAGGCAACGTCACCTTTGCTTCACTCCGGACAACTCCACCTGCCGTATTTCAGGAACATGCCGGGCCGGTTGTACGGACAGCCGGGGATGGGAGCTATCAGGCACGGGGAGATGTCTCACCGGGAGAGCTCACGCCGGTGATGGTGCCATGGTCGTCAATATCAATGGTATAGGCGGCGTGAGTTTTCGACAGGCCGGGCATGCGCATGATCTCGCCGGTGATGGGGATGAGGAAGCCGGCCCCCGAAGCTATCTTGATCTCCCTCACGGTGACGATGAAGTTGCTGGGGAGCCCCAGGAGGTTGGGATTGTCGGAAAGGGATTGCTGGGTCTTGGCGATGCAGACGGGCAGCTTGTCGAAGCCGTATCGGTTGATCAGCTCCAGGTTCCGCCGTGCCAGGGGCTGGTAGTCGATGGAGACGGCGCCGTAGATCTCGCTGGCCACCGTGAAAATCTTGTCTTCCACGGGCTGGTCCCAGTCGTACAACGGGCGGTAATCCCCAATCGCAGCGGAGAGGAGGGCGACCGTCTTTTCCGCCAGTTCCAGGCCGCCTTCGCCCCCCAGGCGGAAGATGTCGCAGGGTGCGATGTTCATCCCTTCGTCTTCCGCCGCTTTCACCACGGCCTCCACTTCCTCGTCCGTATCGGACGGGAACCGGTTCAGGGCGATGACGCACGGGACATGGAACTTGTCGATGTTCTGGTAATGCTTCCTGAGATTGGCCATGCCGAGGACGGCCGCCCGGGGATTGGACAGTTCCAGGTCGGCGCGATGGATGCCCGCGTGGTATTTCAGGGCGCGCACCGTCGCCACGAGCACCACGATGCGCGGCTTCAGTCCGCCGTAGGGGGCAACGATGTCGAAGAACTTTTCCGCTCCCAGGTCGAAGCCGAAGCCGGACTCGGTCACCACGTAGTCGGCCAGCCGGAGCGCCAGGTCGGTGCCTATGACGCTGTTCGTCCCCTGGGCGATGTTGGCGAACGGTCCGCCGTGGATGATGGCCGGGACATTCTCCGTGGTCTGGACCAGATTGGGAAGGAGGGCGTATTTCAGCAGGGCCGTGACGGCCCCCTCGACGTTCAGATCCCCGGCCATCACCGGCCGTTTATCGAAGGTGAAGCCGACCAGGATCCTGCGGATTTTTTCCTTCAATTCCCCATAGGACCGCGACAGGCACAGGATGGCCATGATCTCGCTGGAAGGGACGATGTCGAAGCCCGTCTCCCGGGGGAGACCGTTGGCGGAGCCCCCCAGGCCGATGACGATATCCCGGAGGAAACGGTCATTCATGTCGAGGACACGACGCCACGTGATTTTCCGGGGATCGATATTCAGGGGGTTGTCATGGTAGATGGAGTTGTCCACCAGAGCCGCCAGGAGGTTGTGGGCGCTCTCCACCGCCGGAAAATCATTGGTGAAATGGAGATTGATGTCGTCCGCCGGATGGACCCGGGAGAGTCCCCCCCCCGTTGCGCCCCCCTTCATGCCGAAAACCGGGCCCAGTGACGGCTCCCGCAGGGCGGCGATGGTGGACTTTCCCAGCCTGGCCAGGGCCTGGGCAAGCCCGATGGAGACGGTGGTTTTCCCCTCGCCGGCGGGGGTTGGGGTCATGGCCGATACGAGAATCAGGGAGGCATCGGGGCGGCGCTGAAAGCGGTGAATCGCCTCCAGCCGCACCTTGGCCTTGTAGCGGCCGTAGCA
>JAAZOO010000276.1 GCA_012797715.1 Geobacteraceae bacterium
ATCGACGTGAAGAGCCTGGACAGGGAGTAACGGAAAGGGGGGGCACCCCCCCTTCATGACGGGACAGTGCGGGGAACAGGGGCAGGATGACCCGGCCCCTACAGATTCACCCCCATGGAATCGGCAACGGTGTGGATGTCCTTGTCACCGCGGCCGGAGAGGCACACCACGATGGTCGCGTCTTTCGGAAGGGTCGGCGCCAGCTTCAGGACATGGGCAATGGCGTGGGACGACTCCAGGGCGGGGAGGATTCCCTCCTCCTCGGTAAGGACGCGAAACCCCTCCATGGCCTCGGCATCGGTAACGGAAACGTATTCGGCGCGGCCCGTATCCTTCAGCCAGGCATGCTCCGGCCCGACTCCCGGGTAGTCGAGTCCCGCGGAAATGGAATGGGCAAAGGCTATCTGGCCGTCGTCGTCCTGGAGGAGATAGGTCTTGTTGCCGTGCAGCACTCCGACCCGGCCCGCGCACAGGGGCGCCGCGTGTTTCCCCGACTCGATGCCGAGTCCGGCGGCCTCGACCCCTATCATGCGTACCTCCCCATCGTTCAGGAAAGGATAGAAAAGACCGAGGGAATTGCTTCCCCCGCCGACGGCCGCCACCAGCACGTCGGGAAGCCTTTTCTCCGCCCGTTCGTGCTGCATCTTGGCCTCGCGGCCGATGATCGACTGGAAATCCCGTACCATCATGGGATAGGGATGGGGGCCCGCGGTGGTTCCGATGACGTAGAAGGTATCCTTCACGTACGTGACCCAGTTGCGGATGGCCTCGTTCATGGCGTCCTTGAGGGTGGCGGTTCCGGCGGTGACCGACGTGACCTTCGCACCCAGGAGCTTCATGCGGAACACGTTCAGGGACTGGCGGCGGATGTCCTCCTCTCCCATGAAGACCTCGCACTCCATGCCGAACAGGGCGGCAATCGTGGCGGTCGCCACCCCGTGCTGGCCGGCTCCGGTCTCGGCAATGACCCTCTTCTTCCCCATGCGCTTCGCCAGCAGTCCCTGGCCGATGGTATTGTTGATCTTGTGGGCGCCGGTGTGGTTCAGGTCTTCCCGCTTCAGGTAGATCTTCGCCCCGCCGAGCCTCCTGGTCAGCTTTTCCGCATAGTAGAGGGGATTGGGCCTCCCCACATACTCCCTCAGGTAGTAGGCAAACTCCTCCTTGAACTCACGGTCGTTCTTGTAGTGGGCATACGCCCTTTCCAGGTCGGCCAGGATCGGCATCAGCGTTTCCGGAACGTACTTGCCGCCGTACCGGCCGAAATGTCCAGACTTGTCAGGTAACTTCATTCTTCCTCCCCATGTGCGCTACGGTGTATTCTAAAGCCCCTTCGCCCGCCGGATAAACTCCACGACCCTGGCAGGGTCCTTTTTGCCCGGCGAGGCCTCCACCCCGCTGGAGACGTCGACGGCGTACGGCTGCACCGTCTCCACCGCCGTGCGGACATTCTCCGGCTTGAGGCCTCCGGCGAGGATGATGGGGCCGAACTGCTTGGCAATGCGCGCGGTCTCCCAGTTGAAGGTCAGTCCGGTGCCGCCGTAGGCGCCCGGCGCATAGGCATCGAGCAGGAATCCTGCAACCCCATAGCTCCTCAGGTTCTCGATGCTGGTGATGTCGCGGACACGGAAGGCCTTGACCACCCTGTGCCTGATGCCGGTGCAGAATTGGGGCGTTTCGTCGCCGTGGAGCTGCACCACGGTGATGCCGCACCGCTCCACCGCGCTTTCGATGAAACTGGCGGGGTTGTTGACGAACACCCCTGACGTCACCACGTAGGGGGGGAGCTTCCTGATGATCCGTTCCGCGATTTCGAAGGAAACGCAGCGGGGAGACAGGTCGTAAAAAACGAAGCCGAGGGCATCGGCCCCGGCGTCGACCGCCTGGAGCGCGTCCTCCACGTTCGTTATGCCGCAAATCTTGACTTTCACCATGGGTAGCCCTCGTGCAGACGGGCATTTCACGGATTGCCGCCACGGTCTTCAACCGACGCACGCCGCGAAATGCCGTTGCCTCATCTCACCCCTGCAGCGATACCTTCGGCAAATGCTCCAGGGACTCCTTGATCTTTTCCTCGGGATATTCGTAATCTTCCAGGGCCCCCGAAAGGTAGGCGTCGTAGGCGACCATGTCCAGCTGCCCATGTCCGGAAAGACCGAACAGAATTGTCTTTTCCTTCCCTTCCTCCTTGGCCAGCACCGCCTCGTCGATGGCGGCCCGAATGGCGTGGGAAGATTCGGGCGCGGGAACGATCCCTTCGCTCTGGGCAAAGAGCATGGCGCCTTCGAAGCAGGCATTCTGGGTATAGGCCTTTGCCTCGATCTGCCCTGCATGCAGGAGCTGGGAGACAAGGGGTGACTCTCCGTGGTAGCGCAACCCCCCGGCATGGATACCGGGAGGGATGAAATCGTGTCCCAGTGTGTACATCAGTGCTATGGGGGCCATTTTCGCCTGATCGCCGTAGTCGAAGGCATACACTCCCTTGGTGAGGGTTGGGCAGGAAGTCGGTTCCACTGCCACGCAACGCACGTTTTTACCGGCGGCCCGGTCGGCGATAAAGGGGAAAGCAAGGCCGGCAAAGTTGGACCCTCCGCCGCAGCAGGCAATGACCACGTCCGGATACACACCGGCAATCTCCATCTGCGCCTTGGCCTCCAGGCCGATGACGGTCTGGTGGAGGCAGACGTGATTCAGCACGCTGCCGAGGGAATAGCAGGTATCGTCATGGGTTGCCGCATCCTCCACCGCCTCGGAAATGGCGATACCCAGGCTCCCCATGTTGTCCGGATCATGGGCGAGAATAGTACGTCCCGCATTGGTGTATTCCGAGGGAGACGGTATGACTTTCGCGCCCCACAGCTGCATCATGCTCTTCCGGTACGGCTTCTGGGTGCAGGAAACCTTTACCATGTAAACCGTACATTCCATGCCGAAGAAATTACAGGCAAGGGCAAGAGAGCTCCCCCACTGCCCTGCGCCGGTCTCCGTGGCCAGACGGCGGATACCGGCCTGCTTGTTGTACCATGCCTGGGGTATTGCGGTGTTCGGTTTGTGGGAACCGGCCGGTGAGACCCCCTCGTGCTTGTAGAAGATGCGGGCGGGCGTGCCGAGCGCCTTCTCCAGACGGTGCGCCCTGTAGACCGGGGTCGGCCTCCAGAGGCGATAGATATCCCGCACCTCGTCCGGTATTTCTATCCAGCGCTGCTGGGATACCTCCTGTTCAATGAGAGCCATGGGGAAGATTGGGAGCAGGTCGTCGGGCGTGACCGGCTGGAGGGTCCGGGGATTGATGACCGGCGCCAGGGGGCCCGGCATATCCGGGATGATGTTGTACCACTGTTTCGGGATCTGATCTTCGGGCAGCAGAATCTTGGTGTTCATGGCGTCTCCTTATTGAATGTCGGCATGGTACCGAAGCGGTTGTGCATACTAAATTCAAGGGTATTTCACGGCATACCCAGGATTTCCCGCAGCTTTCCGACGATGTCGGCCTCCCTCATCAGGGACTCGCCGATGAGAAAGGCCCGAGCTCCGGCTGCGGTGAGGCGCAGGATGTCCGGCCGGTTGGTGATGCCGCTCTCGGAGACCGGAAAGCGGCCGGGCGGCATCAGGGCGCACAGCCTTTCCGTTGTCCCCAGGTCGGTCGCAAAGGTTCGCAGGTTGCGGTTGTTGATACCGATGAGACGGCAGTCGGTTTCCAGGGCCGTTTCCAGTTCACTCTCGTCGTGGACCTCCAGGAGTACGTCGAGTGTCAGTTCGCGCGCCATGGCAATGAACTCCCGTAACCGGCCGAGTTCGAGCATGGCGGCAATCAGCAGCACGGCATCGGCGCCCGCGGCGCGCGCCTCGAAGATCTGGTAGCCGTCGAAAATGAAGTCCTTGCGCAGCAGGGGAATGTTCACGGCACCGCGTATGCAGGTCAGGTAGTCGATGCGGCCGAGAAAGAAATGTTCATCGGTGAGGACCGACAGGCAGGCGGCGCCGTTCTTTTCGTACAGTGCGGCGATGGCGACCGGATCGAAGTCTGCGCGAATGACTCCCTTGCTGGGAGACCCCTTCTTCACCTCGGCAATGACCGCAGTGCGTCCGGCCTCGTCCACCCGCTCCAGGGATTCACGAAAACCCCTCACCGGCGGCGCATCCGCGCACCTGGCCTTCAGATCGGCAAGCGGGGTGCGGGATATGGCGGATGCCAGCTCATCTTTCTTGTAGTCAACGATTCTCTGTAGGATATCCGGGGTACCGCTCATATGCAGCCTCTGTCTTTTCCTTTTCGAATACTTCCCAGAGCTTCAACTCCAGCTCAGGAAGAACAACTAGCTTCATGGTTTCATCCCAGCCGAAGACGTCCGGCTGGCCGTACCGGCCGTCGGCCAGGGTCAGCCGCTCCACCGTCTCGTTGAGGGGGTCGAGGACGATGTATTCCCGGACACCGAACCGCTCATAGAGGGCCTTTTTCTCCCGTCTGTCCTTCCGCCCGGTCGCGGGTGACAGTATCTCGATGATCAGATCGGGCGCGCCCTGAATATTGGCTTCGGTAACCTTTCCCGGATCACAGACAACCAGCAGATCCGGCTGGACCACGTTATGGTCGTCAAAAACCACGTCGGTGGGTGAGAGAAAGGGTGTACAGATCTTTCCAGACAGATACGAAGATATGAGCAGGTGGAGGTTCCCCAGAATCCTCTGATGTCTCGTCGTCGGAGCGGGCGTCATGTTATAGGGAACGCCGCCGATTAGCTCCCATCGCTGGTCATCGTCCCAGGTGCAATACTCCGCGTAGGTGAAGCGCCTCTCACTGTCTTCCGCAAGGGGTCCCATCGCCACCTCCCGGTACTACTCGTTGGTCATCGCCGACAATTTCTTCAGTTGCGCCATGGCGCGACCGGAATCGATTGCCTCCGCTGCCAGGAGGACCCCTTCCGCCGGGTCATCCGCCTTTCCCGCCGCAACAAGGCCGAAGGCCGCGTTCAGGAGTACGATGTCCCGTTTCGGCCCTGTTTCTCCCGACAGCACTCCCCGCACGATGGCGGCATTGGCTGCGGCGTCCCCGCCGCGCAGGTCTGCCATGGAACATCGGGAGAGCCCCACTTCCTCGGGCCTGAAAAGCCGGGAGTTCACGCCGACCGGGGTTACCTCGGCAATGCGCGTCTCGGTTGTCAGGGTAATCTCGTCCATGCCGTCCAGACCATGGACCACGAAACCACGCTTGCAGCCGAGCTTTCTCAGCACCTGGGCAAGCTTTTCCGTCAACTCCTCCCGATAGACGCCGAGCACCTGGCACTGGGCCCCGGCCGGGTTGGTCAGAGGGCCGAGGATATTGAAAATGGTACGGATTCCGATCTCCCGTCGCGGTCCGATGGCATGTTTCATTGCGCCGTGGAGGGCCGGGGCGAATAGGAAACCGATGCCGATTTCGCCGATGCACCGCTCCACCGTCTCCGGGGTTACGTCCAGGTTCACCCCCAACGCCTCCAGAACGTCGGCGCTGCCGCAGGTGGACGAAACGGAGCGATTGCCGTGCTTGGCAACCTTCACGCCGCAGGCTGAAACCACAAAGGCAACGGTGGTGGATACGTTGAAGGTGTTGGTGCCGCTGCCGCCGGTGCCGCAGGTGTCCAGAATCGTCTCCAGGTCCAGGTTGATGTCGTCCCGGTCCAGGTCCAGGACGTTCCTGCCCACACGGATATGGGTCGCCCGATCCCGCATCACCCTGGCCGCGCCGGTGATCTCCTCAACCGTCTCCCCCTTCATGCGGAGAGCCGTGATAAAGGCAGCGGTCTGGGCCGGCGTGGTCTCTCCAGACATGATCTGGTCCATGACCTCAATCATGTCCGACTCGCTCAGGTTCTCCCGTTCGACAACTTTCGCGATGGCGGTTTTAATCATGAATTTCTCCGTGGGGACGCTCCTCGTGAGCTCCCTGGAAGCGGGGGAGCAAAAGATTCACCCCCTGCGCATTCATTTTTTCGACATCTCAAGAAAATTTCGCAGCAGATCCATTCCGCCCACCGTGAGGATGGATTCCGGGTGGAACTGAACACCCCACACAGGCAGGTCCCGATGGGCCAGACCCATGATTTCCCCGTTATCCACCCAGGCGGTGACCGCAAGGCAGCCGGGAAGGGTGGAGCGCTCCACCACCAGCGAATGGTAGCGGGTCGCCTCGAAGGGGTTGGGGAGCCCCCTGAACAGGCCCTTTCCGTCGTGGTGGATGGGAGATGTCTTGCCGTGCATGAGGGAGATGCTTCGCACCACACTCCCGCCGAAGGCCGCGCCGATGGCCTGGTGGCCGAGGCAGACTCCCAGGATGGGGATTTTTCCAGCGAAGCGGCGGATGGCCGCAACAGATATTCCGGCCTCACCGGGCGAGCAGGGACCGGGGGAAACCACGATCCTCGCCGGCGCCAGGGCCTCGATATCGTCCAGGGTAATCCGGTCGTTGCGGTGAACCGCCACCTCCTCGCCGAGCTGGCCGAAGTACTGGACCAGGTTGTAGGTGAACGAATCGTAATTGTCGATCATCAACAGCATAGCGTCTCCAATGGGGAACGAGTCCCCCGGAATCGTCAATGAGCCCTGCGCCTTTGCCTAGTGGCCGCGGTTCAGCGCCTCATCCACGGTTGCCTTCACCTTCGCCACCGCCTCCGCGATGGGGAGCAGCTCCACCTCGCCGCTTTTGCGGTCCTTCAGCTCCACGTTCCCCTGGGCCAGGTTCTTGCTCCCCACCACGATGCGGAGCGGGATGCCGATGAGGTCGGCGTCCTTGAACTTGAAGCCGGGGCGCTCGTCCCGGTCGTCCAAAAGCGCCTCCACCCCGGCAGCGCAGAGTTCCTGGTAGATCTGCTCCGACGCCTCCCGCACCGGTTCCTCCTTGATGTTGAGGGCCGAAATGATGCAGTGGAACGGCGCGATGGGGATGGGGAAGATGATGCCGTTCTCGTCATGGTTCTGCTCGATGCAGGCGGCCACGGTGCGGCCGATGCCGATGCCGTAGCACCCCATGAAGATGATCTGTTCCTTGCCGTCGGCGTCGAGATAGGTCGCCTTAAGGGCCTTGGAGTACTTGGTGCCGAGCTTGAAGACATGCCCCACCTCGATGCCGCGCCACATCTCGAGCACGCCCGCCTCGCAGCGGGGGCAGGCGTCGCCGTGGACCACGTTGCGGATGTCGGCGAACTGCGTCACCTGGAAATCGCGCCCCAGGTTCACGTTCTTCAGGTGCATGTCCTTCTCGTTGGCGCCGGTGACCCCGTTTTTAATCCCCTTCACCGCCTGGTCGGCCACGATCTTCACCTTCAGCCCCACCGGTCCGGCAAACCCGACCGGCGCGCCG
>JAAZOO010000277.1 GCA_012797715.1 Geobacteraceae bacterium
CCAGGGTGAGCCAACGGTTGGCAAAGGGCCTGCGAAACACCGAATGGCGATGGGAGCGGTAATTGTAGGCCTTCACAAACTCAATGAGGACCAGGGAAACGAAGGTCATGCTCATGGCCTTTTCCTCGGAAAATCCGCGGCTCAGCGCTCCTACGAATACGGTCAGAGTGACCACCGCGGACCAGATGCCCCCCATGAGCATCAGGAAAACGACCGGCCGAGTGAAGATGCCCGCACCGGGATCCCGGGGCGGCCGGCGCATCAGGCCGGGCTCGGCCGGGTCCACGGACAGGGCCAGGGCCGGGAGCCCGTCTGTGGCAAGATTCACGTAGAGGATCTGCACCGTACTCAAGGGAAGGGGCAATCCCCCCAGAACAGCAGCGGCCATGAGAAGGATCTCCCCGGTGTTGGACGAGATGAGGTACATCAGGTATTTCCTGATATTGTCGTAGATGCCGCGCCCCTCTTCAATGGCCGCGACAATGGAAGCAAAGTTGTCGTCCAGGAGGGTCATGGCCGCCGCCTCCCGGCTCACATCGGTGCCGGTGACCCCCATGGCGATCCCGATGTCGGCCTTTTTCAGAGCCGGCGCGTCGTTGACCCCGTCTCCGGTCATGGCCACCACCCGGCCGCCCTGCTGCAGGGCAGTCACCACACGCAGCTTGTGCTCCGGAGAAACTCGGGCGTACACCGCGATCCGCGGCGCCCGGCGCGCAAGCTCGGCGTCGCCCATTGCCTCCAGTTCGACGCCCGTCACCACCTCCCCCTCTCCCAGGATTCCGATTTCGCGGGCCACGGCCCGTGCGGTAAGGGGGTGATCACCGGTAATCATGCACACCCGGATCCCCGCCTCCTTGCAGGTACGAACGGCGGCTCCGGCCTCGTGCCGAGGCGGGTCCCACATCCCCACCAGCCCGAGAAAGGTCATTCCCTCCTCCGCGTCCAGGATGCCCGCGCCCTTTTTGCATGCCATTGCCAGAACGCGGAACGCGTCACCCGCCATCTCCTGGGCCTTCCGGAGAACGGATGCCCGATACTCCTCGTCCAGAAAGACGGTCCCCGTTCCCGTAATCCGCTGCGAGCAGGCCGCGAGAATCACCTCCGGAGCGCCCTTGGCATAGGCCACACTACCATCCGGGGTATCGTGGAGCGTGGTCATCCGTTTCGTTTCGGAACTGAAGGGGATTTCCCCGACCCTCGGAAAGCGGGTGTCCAGCGCCGCCTTCTCCATCCCTGCCTTGGCAGCCGCCACCACCAGCGCCCCTTCCGTAGGATCGCCCGTCACCTCCCACCGCCCGTCCTCCGGCATTTGAACAAGATGGGCATCCGATGCGAGCGCCCCGGCCAGCAGAAGCTGCTTCATGGCACCGGAGGGCTCGGCCTCCTCCCCTTCACGCCGGAACAATCCGCTCGGCGCATAGCCCTCGCCGGGTACCTCCCACCTCTCCCCGGCCACGTACAGGACACGCACCGTCATCTCGTCCCTGGTGAGGGTTCCGGTCTTGTCGGAACAGATAACCGACGTGCTGCCCAGGGTTTCGACGGCCGGAAGGCGGCGAATCAGGGCATTGCGGCGCACCATCCGCTGCACACCGATTGCCAGGGAGATGGTGACAACCGCCGGGAGCGCCTCGGGAACAACCGCCACCGCCAGGGCGATGCCGAAGAGGAACATCTCCAGGAAGGGTTGTCCCCGCGCCACACCGAGGAAGAAAATAAGCGCCACCACCATGCAGGCCAACCACGCCAGGGTGCGGCCCACCCGATCCAGGCTCTTCTGAAGCGGCGTCTGCTCCGTTTCCACCGTCTCCAGCATCCGCGCGATCCGGCCGAACCGGGTTTCCATACCCGTAGCCACGCCGATACCGCGCCCCCTCCCCCGGGAAACCGTGGTTCCCGCGAACGCCATGGTGGAGAGGCTGCTTGCCTCCGGTCCCGAATCCGCCGGTCTCCGGGCGTCCTTGAACACCGGCACGGACTCCCCCGTAAGCGCCGACTCGTCCACCAGCAGAGCAACGGCTTCCGTGAGCCGCACGTCGGCAGGGACACGGTTCCCCGTCGGCAGGACCACCACATCACCCGGCACAAGGTTGCGCGACGGTATCCGGACCTCTTTCCCGTCGCGGATGACTTGGGCCGCCGGGGCCGCCATACGGCGCATGGCCTCCATGGAGCGTTCGGCGCGGTATTCCTGTACGAATCCCAGCACCACCGCAAACAGCACGATAACGGTTATTACAATCGCCTCGACGCCGTGGCCGAGAAAGGCCGACAGACCCGTAGCAATCAACAGAATGATGATGAGGACGTTCCTGAACTGATTCGTGAGAAGGGTCCACGGCGAGACGGGCCGGGCCGCGCGCAGTTCGTTGGGACCGTGAGCGGCCAGGCGCCGGGCCGCTTCGCCTTCCGTCAGACCCCGGACGATATCGGTTTCCAACCGGCGCGCAACCTCGCGCGCCGACACGGCATGCCAGGATTCCATCACGTTTCCCGCCCTCCGGAAGGCGAACCGGATTTCCTTTCCGCGCAGCCTTCCCCGTTTCAACTCTACTGCACACAGCCTCTTCTTCAACCTGCGGGCACGCATTCCGGGTAAGATGTTGTCATTTCCCGTACACGTGTGGTAGTAAGAAAGGTGAAAATATCACACTGCGAGGAAATGATTCATGATTACAACATCCGAATTCAAAAGGGGGCTCGTTATCCAGGTAGACGGCGCACCCTGCCTGATCCTTGATGTGGCCTTCCAGTCCCCCTCGGCCCGCGGAGCAAACACCATGGTCAAGACCAAGTACCGCAACCTCCTCACCTCCCAGGTGCTGGAAAAGACCTTCCGCTCCGGGGACAAGGTGGACGAAGCCGACTTCGAACGGCACAAGGGGCAATTCCTGTACGCCGACGGCGCCAACGGCATCTTCATGGACCTGGAAAACTACGAGCAGTTCGAGGTGGGCGAGGAGCAATTTTCAACCTTGTCGCACTACCTGCTTGAAGGGACGGAGGTGGTCCTGGGGCTGTTTCAGGGTAGGCTGGTGAACGTGGACCTGCCCATGGTGGTGGAACTGATCGTCACGGAAACCGCCCCTGCCATAAAGCATGCAACCGCCCAGGCCCAGACCAAGGAAGCGGTCCTGGAGACCGGGCTGAAGATCCAGGTGCCCCCCTACCTGGAGGCGGGCGAAAAGATCAAGGTGGACACCCGGGACGGCAGGTTCATTTCCCGGGCTTGAGGGGTTTTCGGGGAAAAATCTGTTGACACCGGAAGGAAATGGGGCTATAAGATGAGGCTCATTCGCCCAGGTAGCTCAGTCGGTAGAGCAGAGGACTGAAAATCCTCGTGTCGGCGGTTCGATTCCGTCCCTGGGCACCATTAGATCATCCAGCCACATCCGACGTGGAACGAAAAGCCCCTAGAAATAGGGGCTTTTTCTTTTGGCATTGTCCAATATAGTCCGCTTTGACATGCTGAAATCCAAGGTTTTTGGGAGCGTATGGGGCCGAAAAAAACCCCATGAAAAATTGCAAGCCCGCAAACGAGGATAACGCCATGCCAAAGAAGATTATTCCGCTATCCGCCCTGAAAATCGACAAAGCAAAACCCCAGGAAAAGGAAGTCAAGCTGTATGACGGTGGGGGCCTTTTCTTGCTGATTACCCCTTCCGGCGGAAAGCTCTGGAACCTCAAATACAGGTATGGCGGCAAAGAAAAAAAGTTGGCACTGGGTGCTTATCCCATAGTCTCCCTTGAAGCCGCCAGGCTGCGCCGGGAAGATGCCAAGAAGCTGCCGGCAAACGGCGTGGACCCTGGAGAGATGAAAAAGGTCCTCAAGTCCGCCGCCAAAGACAAAGCCGCGAACAAGTTCGAGGTAGTGGCCAGGGAGTGGCACCATAAATTTTCGTCCGCCGGCAAGTGGTCCCCGACACATGCGGCTGACATCCTCCACCGCCTCGAAAAAGACATCTTCCCTCCGCTGGGCTCCCGCCCCCATTTCCGAGATCAAGCCGCTGGACCTGCTCAAGGTCCTGGAACGCTTAGCCGGTCGCGGCACGCTCGACACGGCTCATCGCCTTCGGCACCATTGTGGGATGATCTTTCGCTACGCCGTGGTGACGGAGCGGGCCGAGCGCGATATCGCTGCTGACCTAAGGGGCGCACTGCCGCCCGTCAAGAACGGACACCATGCCGCCAAGGCCGTCACGAAGCAGTTTCAGAGTCTTCAGGAGGATTACAGGAAGCGGTGCCACAAGATGGAAGGGCTGGAAAATGAGAAGATCGACCTGAAACGGAAAAACATTTCCCTCGAAATGGAGGTCATCAAGCTCCAGGAGGAAAACCTTTCCTGACGAAGGAGAACCTGGCGCTCAAGAGAAAATATAGAGCTTGCCCGTGCCGGGATAACGCTCTAATATTCAAGTATTATGCAACACAGCATACCGCATGCTGAGAATCCCAACAGGACAGCGGCCCTGGCATCCAGGAGCCGACCTCGGTAAATCCTGGCGGTCCTACCCAGACCGGCACCATGTTGCGAAGGGTAGCAGCGGCGAACAGTCCCACGCTGTAAAATCTGGGGGCGAATCGGGAAGGTGACTTCTCGCGGTGGTCAATGACCATCGGCCACGGCAGCGAAAGCTGACCGTAGGCAATCTAAAGCGGCGTGAAAACCTGGCAGTTCAAGAAGAACAACCAAATCAGGTAGCTTCTCAGTTACCCCATGATGTCACCAAAGGCCTCCCCATAAAGGAGGCTTTTCTTTTTCCGTGATAGGGGGTAATTTCAGCTCCTATTGTCTCTTCATGCCGTATCCCATGTCGTGGGCTGACCCCGTTGCCGCACCGCATCTACGTTAATTGAAA
>JAAZOO010000278.1 GCA_012797715.1 Geobacteraceae bacterium
CCCGAATCCCTTGGCGATGGCGAAGACCACGGCAAAGAGGGGCACGATGTTGAGCAGCGAATAGTAGGTGAGGATCGAGGCGTTACGCTGGCAGTGATCGGCCCTGAACTTCTCCACGGCCATGACGATGATACGCACCCCGCGCACCAGCACAGCCTTCGGAAAGGGAAGGTCCGCAAGCCTCATGTCCCATATCGTGGACTGAAAGAAACGAATGACCTTCGCTGTCATTTCTGCTTCTCTCCCGGGAACGTTTCACATCGTCGGATGGCAGTCAAGCGAAATGGATCCCGGGGAACGAAGGGAGAAAAACGGTTCTGCCCACCCTGTCCGGACCCCGTCACCGGTTGTTGCTCTGCACTATCTCCAGCAGCTCAAGTTCGAAGAGAAGTTCTTTGCCCGCCAGAGGGTGGTTGAGGTCAAGCGTGACATCCGAATCGGTCACCTCGAGGACGATGGCCTGGGCAGACGTCCCGCTTGACGACTGGACCTCGAGCTTCATTCCCTGCCGGCGATTGATCGTGGAGGGGATTCGGGACCTGGCCACAACGGCGCAGAGTTCGTCCCTGTGGAGGCCGTACCCTTCTTCCGGCGGAAGGGTGATGGTTTTCGTATCTCCCGCGCACATGCCCACGATGCCCTTTTCGAACCCCGGTATGACGGAGCCTTCGCCTATGACGAAGACGAAGGGTTCCTTGCCGAGAGAAGAATCGAAGACGGTGCCGTCCCTCAGAAAGCCTTTATAGTGGACCTTCACCCTGTCGTTGGCCTTAGCCCGCATAGTCGAAGCCTCCATACCCCGTGGTCGTCATCGTGATCGTTTCAGTTTTTGTAACCCGATTTTGCCCGGCAAGTCAAGGAAGACAGATGAAACCGTTAGAACCGTTAGAATGGTTGGAGCCGTTAGAACGTTAACGACTTTCTCTTCACTGCTAAATGTTCGACCGGTTCCAACGGTTCCAACGGTTCTAACGGTTCTAACGCAGTTGTTTTATACGATTTTTGCCAGTTCCACCGCGAAGACGAGGTCCTGACCTGCCAGGGGGTGGTTGAGATCGAGGGTGACCTCCGCGTCGGTGATCTCCCTCACCATCGCCCGCGCCAGGGCGCCCTCGGGAGACCGGACCTGGAGGATCATTCCCACGGTGAGTTCCATTTCGGGGGGTACCTGCGCGCGCGGCACCGCAGCGACGAGGTCTTCGTTGTATGTGCCGTAAGCTTCGGCGGCGGGGATGGATATCTCCTTCGACTCCCCTTCGTTCATGCCGACGATGCCGTTCTCGAATCCGGGTATGACCATGCTTTGACCGATGGTGAATTCGAGGGGTTCACGGTCCCGCGACGAATCAAAGACAGTCCCGTCCGACAGCGTCCCCGTATAATGAACCCTGACAGTATCGCCTGTTTTCGCTGTTGTCATTGCAGCCTCCGTAGTGTATGTCGTGTATTCCTCCACCGCCTTTTGCCGCCTTCTCGTGACGCGCGCCTCCTAGTAACGGCGCGGCCCCCTTCCCCTGGGTTTTTCCTTTTGCGGCCGGGCATCATCGATCCTCAATGTCCTGCCCTCGAAATCCATGCCGTTCAAGGCCTGTTTCGCCTTTTCCGCATCTTCCTTCGTTGCCATTTCGACGAATCCGAATCCCTTTCCCTCGATGACCCGCACCTCTCCCACTTCTCCGTACCCTGAGAAAAGTTCCCGCAATCTTTCACCTGTCACGGAATAGCTCAGGTTGCCAACATACAGCTTGCTGCCGTTCATGGCCGATACCTCCCTTCAGGTTGGACTGTGTTTCATATTTCAACGGAGATAGCGTGTCCCGAACGGACTATCCCGTGAAACATGGGAGGAGAAAGAGACAAATACCAGGAAGCAGAAATTGACCCGTTCCCTTCCGGGAATCCGATGTATAAGGCAATCATAAAACGCTTTGCCCGGCATTGACAAGGAAAAAGTATTCCTTTACCATTTTATGCAAAGGCGGTCAGGCGCGGCTCAACGAAAGGTCGCGGGAAGACGCCGGGGAGGATGTTGCGTGGGAAAGGTGATTTTTCGTTTGTCGGTCTGTTGTGTCATGGTCCTTTGTATCTTTTTGTTTGCCCCGTTTGGTTCGTTCCTCCCGGGGCCCGTACCCGCATGCTGCGATGACGGCGTGCAGGCGAGGCAGCTTGTGGAGAAGGCCCGGATGACGCTGGAATCCTTCGCGGGAGCAAAGGAAATGGAGGGTTTCCGGAGTCTCATGAAGGACGCTCAGGGCATCTTCGTTTCGCCCCAGGTACTCAGGGGGGCTTTCATTCTCGGTGCGTCCGGCGGCAGTGGTGTCTTCCTGGTCCGTGACAAGAACAAGGGCGACTGGACGGGACCGGCCTTTTATACCGTCGGCGAGGCAAGCTTTGGTCTCCAGATAGGCGGGGATGCGTCCGAGGTGGTACTTCTC
>JAAZOO010000279.1 GCA_012797715.1 Geobacteraceae bacterium
CCCCCGCCGAAACAGAATCATCAGCGGGCTGTGCCGCGGGGTTCTCGTGGTCGAGGCAGCCGAAGGGAGCGGATCCCTCATCACCGCACAGTGTGCGCTGGAACAGGGACGTGACATTTTCGCGATTCCGGGTAACATTCACTCCATGAACAGCAGAGGCGCCAACCGCCTCATCAAGCAGGGGGCAAAGCTGGTGGAGCGAGTGGAAGACATCCTGGAGGAGCTGTCCGGCGTTGCGGAGAAGGCGGGAGAACCGCCCCCGCTTTCGCGATTGAGCTTCTCGCCGGCCGAAGCATCAATCTGTTCACTGCTTTCGTCTACGCCGCTCCATATCGATGAAATCGCGACAAAATGCGCGTTGACAGTGGCGGATGTTTCGGCTATTTTACTCCGCATGGAACTGGACGGCATCATTATCCAGCACCCCGGCAAGCTCTTTTCCATTGCCTGACGGCACGTTTCGGGACAAAAACCTCTACACGGTGAATCCATGCCACAAAACCTGGTTATCGTAGAATCACCCGCCAAAGCGCGGACCATCGAAAAATTCCTCGGCAAAGGCTACAAGGTCCTCGCCTCCTACGGACATGTCCGGGCCCTTCCCAGCAAACAAGGTTCGGTGGACACGGAGAACGACTTCGAACCGAAATACGCCGTACTTCCCGAGAGCAAAAAGCACCTGCAGGAACTGAAGAAGGAACTGAAAAACTCCGGAACGCTCCTCTTGGCTACCGACCCCGACCGGGAGGGCGAGGCCATTTCCTGGCACCTCCTGGCGGCTCTGGGAATCGACACGAAGAAGACGAGCCTGGACGTGAAGAGGGTGGTCTTCCATGAGATTACCAAGGATGCCATAACCCACGCCATCAAACACCCGCGGGACATCTCCCTGGACCTGGTGGACGCCCAGCAAGCCAGATCGATCCTGGACTACCTGGTCGGCTTCAACCTCTCCCCCTTTCTCTGGAAGAAGATCCGCTACGGCCTGTCTGCCGGGAGGGTGCAGTCGGTGGCGCTCCGCCTGATCTGCGAACGGGAGAAGGAGATTGCTGCCTTTGTGGAGCAAGAGTACTGGACCATCGCGGCAAGCCTTCAGAAGCAGGGAGGTCAGGGATTCAGGGCGAACCTCGTTGAATTCGAAGGGAAAAAACTCGGTAAATTCGATATTCCTGACGCGGCAACGGCCGAAAGCGTCAAGAAAGACCTGCTCAAGGAGCCATGCCGGGTCACCAGGGTCACGAAGAGCGAAAAGAAGCGAAACCCCTCCCCCCCCTTCACCACCTCCACCCTGCAGCAGGAAGCGGCCAGAAAGCTCGGCTTCTCGGCCAAGAAGACCATGGCCACGGCACAGAAACTCTACGAGGGGATCGACATCGGCGGAGAAGGAGCGGTGGGTCTCATCACCTACATGCGCACCGACAGCGTAAACCTCTCGTCCCAGGCACTGAAGGAAGCCAACTCCGTCATCACCTCACAGTTTGGCGAAGAGTACGCCCTCGCCAAACCGCGACATTTCAAAAACAAGTCCAAGAACGCCCAGGAGGCCCACGAGGCAATCCGGCCCACCTATCTCTCCAAGACGCCGGCAGAGCTGAAAAAGCACCTGACTCCGGACCAGCACAAGCTCTATGAACTGATCTGGAAACGGACCGTGGCCAGCCAGATGGCGGAGGCGCTCCTTGACCAGACCTCGGTTGACATCGCCGCAGGCAAAGGAAACACCTTCCGTGCAACGGGCAGCGTGATACGTTTCCCCGGCTTCATGAAGCTCTACATCGAAGGCAAAGACGACGAAAACGAAGAGAAGGAGGGAATGCTCCCCCCGCTGGAGGAAGGCGAAGACCTCACCTTGCTGGACATCCTCCCGGAACAGCACTTCA
>JAAZOO010000022.1 GCA_012797715.1 Geobacteraceae bacterium
CTGCCGGGACAGGAGCCTGCTCTGCCGCAGGGGTCCGGCCGGAAGCAACGGGAAGCCGGGGAGGCGGCAGCGACCCCGGCCTGTGTGCCGCCCGGTTTTTCACCGCATGGGAGGGGAGCGCTCCCCGTGGACTCCCCGGAGCTGCACCCTTCTCATCCTGCTGAACTGTGTGAGATGCCGCCTGCTGTTGCGATTCGGGGGCGGAGAGGGAAAACCAGACCAGTTCGAACGGTCCGGGCTGGCCTGTAAAGGGCTGGAAGACGCGGGTTGCGGCAAGGACGGCGAACAGCGCTCCGTGGAGAAGGATGGAGGCGAGGAAGGAGAGGCAGAGAAATGGGGTGTCGTCCCGCTGGAGGAGCCAGAGGGAAGTGACCGTAGTATGGGCGTCATCCGGTGGTAATTTCACTTTGCTGGTTGCCAACCCTGTCATTTACATAATTGAAAAGGAATCGTTCAGGAGCAGAGATGCCGCAAGTATGTCACAAACAGGCGCCTGGTTCCACCAGAAGAGTGCTGAATCAGGGAAATAGATTATACCTGAGAATACACCAGATCGCCCACAAGCCATCTTTCCAGTTGATCTTTTTTCCTTCCGCATACGTACGCCCGGAGTAGGAAATTCCAACCTCGTAGATACGGCAATTCAACTTGGAAATTTTCGCCGTTATTTCCGGTTCGAATCCAAAACGGTCTTCCCGCAGAGCAAGGCCTGCCACAATCTCTTTCCTGAAGACCTTGTAGCAGGTTTCCATGTCGGTAAGGTTCAGGTTTGTCAGCATGTTGGACAAGAGAGTAAGAAAGCGGTTCCCGACACTGTGCCAGAAAAGCAAGACCCGGTGAGGCTGGCTCCCCACGAACCGCGATCCGTAAACCACGTCCGCCTTTCCGGCAAGGATGGGTGCCAGAAGTTTCGGGTACTCGGCGGGATCGTACTCCAGGTCGGCGTCCAGAATGAGCAGGATGTCTCCGGTCGCTGCAGCGAATCCCGAGCGTATGGCGGCGCCTTTCCCCCGTTTCCGGTCATGAAACAGGCATGTCAAATCCTCTCCCCTCTCCTGTTTGAGGCGTTGAATAACGTCCCCGGTACCGTCGGTTGAGCAATCATCAACGATGATGATCTCTTTGCCCAAGGGAAGAGACACGGAAACAAGCCGCTGGAAAACAGTCTCTATTGTCGCCGCCTCATTATAGACGGGAATGATGACCGTCAACTTCATTTTGGAATTTTCGGCAATCTTCCGTCCCGTCACTCAGTGTCTCCTTTCTGCTTTCTCCGCCACAGAGTGAACCTCTTCTCTTCCATGACCAGGGAAAAATTCTCCTTCAGACGGTCCCTGTCCCGGGAAGCCACTTCCCATCCCAGCACATACTGAACGGAGGGGAATTCCGACCACTCCACAAGGGACGGAGCATGCTCAATCAGGACGTACAGGCCCACCAGGACGGAACCGGACGGGAAAATGCGGCACAATGGCTTCGTAATTTCCCACGTCGACACACCCCTTTTCCACTCCGTAGTAGGAAGCTGCGTGCAGAAGCGGATCGATCCTCGACCACGATGAATCCGGATACTTGAAAGAGGCAATCCAAGATCCCTGCGGGATCTCCGCCTTCATGCCCGCGAGATACTCGTCGATACGCAGGCTCTCCCCGTGCAGGACGACTCCGTTAACGGACAAGGATACCAGGGCCAAACCTGGAAACAGCATGCCCTGGTGTCGAAAGATGAATCCGGTAGCGGGAACCGTGAGCAGCGGGAGCAGAAGAAGAAAGAGCACCCACGGCAGGCGCTGATTGAACAGGCTTCCACCGGCAAAATCGTTCGGCGCCAAGAAATATACCAGCGTAACGGCAAGCACCGTCATCCTGGTACAACGACGCACATCATAATTTCTCTCGATGCCGGGCTGATGGGTAAGCGGTGTTCGTATCAGAACGTATAGCACGACTACCAGCACGGCCCACGGCGCACACTGCCAGATCGTGAAGGTATCAAGAGAGAAGAAAAACAATTCCAGCAACAGTACAAGGAACCGGGAAAGTGAAACCGTGTGCAGGAAGGAAGCTTCCTTCACCGTATTCGCTCCTATCAGGAAATGAAGCGTGACGAAGAGGGACGGGCTGGTAATGGCAGCCATACCAACAAGATCGTGACACCTCTTCCAG
>JAAZOO010000280.1 GCA_012797715.1 Geobacteraceae bacterium
CCTGCGCTGGGCGCTGTTCAAGGGGCAGCGCTCCGGCCGTTCCGCCCGTCAGTTCATGGACGACTTGGCAGGCCGTCTTGCCATGAGAGGAACGGGAGGCCTCCCGTAGCGCGACGAATGCCAACGGACACCGGTCTTTCCCCGTGCCGCCTTCCCGTTACGCCCGTATCATGACCAGAAGCATCTTGAACCTCTCCCGCGCCTTCAGGGAATGGGGCTGATGGGCGGGCATGATAAGAATCTCACCGGCCCTGACGGGAGAGGCAACCCCGGAGAGGGTAACCTCCGCTTCGCCGTCGACCACCTGCACGAAGGCGTCGAACGGCGCGGTATGCTCACTCAAGCCCTGCCCCGCATCGAATGAGAACAGGGTTATCGTCCCGATGCCCCGATCCACGAGGGTCTTGCTGACCACGGCCCCATCCTGGTACGCGATGAGTCCCTTCAGTTCCAGCGCCCGTCCGATAATGCTTTCCTGAACGTCTGCCATGGCATTTTCTCCTTTCCTGTCGATTCTGCATAACGGTATCCTTCCGGAGGGAGCGGTCACATGATTCAGGTCAAGGAAAACCGTTTTGCCCCCTCGCAACCGGGAATCGCAATGGTGGACAAAAGGGGAGAATCGGCTACTATAGTACCACGTGACCGACCGGACAGGGCTTCCGCGGCCGGGGTGCCCATCCGTCAGCCGATTTTTTTCCGAAACAGCGAGGTCGTCGATGGCTCCATCTCCCGTGGTTCTCGGTATCGACATCGGTGGAACGACCACCTCCTTCGCCGTTGTGGACAGAGACGGGCACTGCCTTGCGCGGGAAACCCTCGACACCAGAGGGGAAGAACCGGCGTCATGCCTCGTTTCCAGGATACACGGCAGATTTCGGGAAGTCTGTTCCCCCTTTTCCGGAACCTGCATTCTCACGGGTCTCTGTGTCGGCGCACCCAACGCCAATTACTATACGGGCTATGTTCAGAACCCTCCCAACCTGAAGTGGGGGGCCACGGTGGACCTGGCAGGCCTGTTCCGCGACAGGTTCGCCCTTCCGGTCTCCGTTACAAACGACGCCAACGCGGCGGCCATGGGCGAGATGGAATTCGGCGCAGCACGGGGGATGCGGCACTTTCTCGTCATCACCCTCGGAACCGGCGTCGGGAGCGGAGTGGTGGTCAACGGAGAACTCGTGTACGGAGCGGACGGCTTTGCCGGAGAAATAGGCCACACGGTGGTCGACCCCGCAGGCCGGCACTGCGCCTGCGGCAAGCGGGGATGCCTTGAGGCCTACGCATCGGCGCCCGGTCTCTGCAGAACAGCCATGACCCTCCTGGCGGAACGCCTTGAAGAAAGCGAACTCCGCCGATTGAGCGGCACGGATATGACGGCGCGGGCCGTCTTCGATGCCGCACAGCGGGGCGACGCCATTGCGGTGGACGCCTTCCGGGAAACGGGGCGCATTCTCGGCATGAAACTGGCGGACGCGGTTGCCGTAACCAGACCGGAAGCCATTATTCTGTTCGGCGGACTTGCCGCAGCCGGAGAGTTGCTCTTCGAACCGACACGCATTTCCCTGGACGAACACCTGCTGACCGTCTACCGGGGCAAGGTGCGGATTCTCCCGTCCGGACTCCCGGAAGGATCCGCGGCCGTTGTCGGCGCGGCGGCCCTCATCTGGCGGGATATGGAGACGGCCGGCCGGAGCCGCGACTTTTCCACCCCGTGATACCGGGAAACAGAGGAGACTTTCATGGAAAACACGGATCTTGACTTCTCCGTCGATCGAATCGACGAATGCCGCATCCCCTCTCCCATGTCCATGGTGCGCTTCGTGGATGACGGGGACCATGTCCTCTACCACTCCCGGCTCTACGAGATTCAGACCTACCTGGAACGGGGGACCCCGCCGCCCGCATTCGAAGCGGCCGGACCGCGGGAGCGCATACTGTTTGATCCCAGGCGGCTTTCGTGCGGCATCGTCACCTGCGGCGGCATCTGTCCCGGAATGAACGACGTGGTACGGGCCATTGTCCTGAGCCTGTTCCACCACTACGGGGTGCGCACGGTGTTCGGCTTCCGCTACGGATACGAAGGGCTGACACGGGAGAATCGCAACCGTCCCCTGATCCTCACCCCGGAAACCGTGGAGGGAATCCATCTCCAGGGAGGAACCATCCTGGGGACGTCACGGGGGCCGCAGGACGTGGGAGAGATGGTGGACACCCTGGAACACCTGGACGTGGGGATTCTGTTCACCGTGGGCGGAGACGGAACTCTGAAAGGGGCGCAGGCCCTGGCGCAGGAGATCAAACGGCGCGGGCTGAGGATCTCCGTTATCGGCATCCCCAAGACCATCGACAACGACATCCTGTTCGTGGAGGAGTCATTCGGTTTCGAAACCGCCATCTCCGAGGCGAGAAAAGTGATTTCGGCCGCCAATTGCGAAGCCATGGGCGCGCGCAACGGTATCGGCCTGGTGAAGCTGATGGGGCGTCAATCGGGCTTCATCGCAACCTATGCGACCCTTGCCAACAGCGATGTCAATTTCTGCCTCATCCCCGAAGTTCCCTTCACCTTGGAAGGGTTTCTTCCGGCCCTGCGGAACAGGCTTGCGGAACGGGGACACGCGGTCATCGTTGTGGGAGAGGGAGCCGGCCAGAACCTGATGGAGAAGACCCTGGAACGGGATGCATCGGGAAACGAACGCCTGGGGGACATCGGAGTTTTTCTCCGGGACCGCATCCGGGATCACTTCAGAAACACCGGAACGGACATCACCCTGAAGTACATCGACCCCAGCTACACCATCCGCAGCACCCCGCCCAATGCCCGCGATTCGGCATTCTGCCTTCTGCTGGGCCATAACGCCGTTCATGCGGGTATGGCCGGACGCACCAACATGGTGGTGGGAGTCTGGAAGGGAGAGGCAACCCACCTCCCCATCGCCCACGCCGTGTCGGGGAGGAAACAGGTCGACCCCCAGGGGAAGCTCTGGAGCAGCGTCCTGTCCTGCACGGGACAGCCGCGGGACATGCGCTGAACCGGGTGCCATGCCTCCCTGCGCCACGGCCATTGAATCCTAGCGAAAAAAGGTGTATTATATTTTTTTGTTCTTCCGCAGAATTCGTGGGTAGTCTTCAAGGAAAGGCGTGCTGAACAGCTACCCGTTTGATAAAAAAATGCATCCCGACTTCAATTTCGGCATTATGGGTTTCGACCAAGAAATCCAACGCCGGAAAAGGAATCGGGATGCTTCTCAAGTCTATACTGAATCGGGTTCAATTTCATAGTGGTTTTGTGTACGGCTCCGTCCGTATGGTTGAGAAGTCAGCCCGTCTGCTCCTTGAAATAGAGATTCGACCTCGAAAAGGCAGTCGTCCTGTCTGCTCGGTTTGCGGCATACCCGGTCCCGGATACGACAGTTTACCGGTCAGGCGCTTCGAGTTTGTGCCTTTGTGGGGCATAGCGGTATTTTTCCTCTATGCCATGCGGCGTGTCGAGTGCCCGCGTTGCGGCATAAAGGTGGAAATGGTTCCCTGGGTGGAAGGGAAAAATCACCTGACCACTACCTATGCCTGGTTCCTGGCAAAATTGGCAAAACGTCTTTCCTGGAAAGAGGTTGCCGATGCCTTCCAGACTTCATGGGACAACGTGTTCCGCTCCGTAAAGATGGCGGTTGCCTGGGGCCTTGCCAATCGTGACCTGAACAACGTGACCGCAATCGGCATTGATGAAATCTGCTGGAAGAAGAAAGGTTCCAAATTCCTGACCCTGGTCTATCAGATCGATGCCGGATGCAAGCGGCTCCTCTGGATTGGTCAAGACCGTACCGGCAACACCTTGAAAGACTTCTTCCATGAGTTCGGCCCTAAGCGCTCGGCAAAGCTCAGATTCGTCTGTACCGACATGTGGAAACCGTACCTTCGGATTGTCGCCGAGATGGCAGACAAGGCCCTCAATATATTGGATCGTTTCCACATCATGACCCATATGAACAAGGCCATCGACAAGGTACGAGCGACGGAAGTCA
>JAAZOO010000281.1 GCA_012797715.1 Geobacteraceae bacterium
TCGGACAGTATCGGCTGTTGCCGCTCCATTTCGCCAAGAGCAGCAACGAAATACGACAGAGTCGCTCTCTGCGGATACCTCCAACTGCCGGTTTTAGGATTATCAGTTTCCGTTCTACCGGTAAAGTGGGGCAATTTTCGATTGCCGTTGATACCGAAAGGAGGTGCCACTACTATTTCAGCTTCCCCGGGTTGAGTTCTTCTCTCCTGCGGGGCGGTACACTTTTCAATTCCCGTAACTGGTAAACTTTTTGTCCCCATCGACACCGTCGGATGTGAACGAGACCGCGCAGATACTGATAAGACTACGGAGCAAGTGATTGTATCTTGGTGCGGAAAAGTGAGGGGTAACAGGAGTGAAAGGCGTGAAGGTTCCTCAGCAAATCTGTGCATGGAAGCAGTCATGGGCACGTTCCCCATGCAGTGGTACTAGATTCGGCATATAGTTCTTTGCCGTTCTGAAACCGTAGGTCCTGAGACTCATGACCTTAGCGTTGGTGTTCAGCCCTTCGACGGCTCCATTGGAGATTGACCGAAGTACGAGAGGATATTTTTTCGTGCCTTTTCAGCAGGAGAGCAACGTCAAGTTGATGAAATAGAGCATTCCGACTTCAAGTCAGGCATTATTGGTTTCGACCAAGAGACCAGTTCCAGACAAGGATGACGGGATGCAGCTGAAGCCTATCCTGAATCAGGGTCAATTGCCTTATGGTTCTTTTTATGGCGCTGCCCGGCGGCGAGAACAGGGAAAGCGTCCAATTCTTGATATGAAGTACGTTCACGGAAAAACGGTGGGCCACTCTGTTCCGTTTGCGGCACATCCGGTACCGGCTACGGCACCGTGCCGGTCAGTCTCATGGAGTCCGTCCCCTTGCGGGGGATTATGGTATTTTCCGTCTATACCTTGCGAGGTGTCGAATGCCCTCGTTGCGGCATGAAAGTAGAAAGGGTTGAGTAATGAGGACCTTTCATGAGGCAAGAATTTCAACCTTTCCATCCTTGCGAAGCTTCTCCACATAATCAGTAATGCCTTCCCGTATTTTCTGGCTTGTCAGGTAATCATGTACCTTCTTCCTTACCTCATCAAAGGAAATTGACCGTGCAGGCTGTTTTTCAAGAACCTTTATTATGTGGTATCCGAACTGCGTTTCAACAACATCACTAACTTCACCGATATTGAGTTTAAACGCGACATTTTCGAATGGAGGGACCATTTGGCCTCTCGTGAAAAAGCCGAGGTCTCCACCCTGCTTCGAACTGGGACACGTTGAGTTCTCCTTTGCGGCCGTTGAGAAATCCGCACCTCCCCTAACTTTTTTCAAGATAGTCTCTGCCTTCTCTCTTGCTAGATTTCTTTCAGCGTCGGATGCCTTGGGATCAAAACCAATAAGAATGTGACTGGCGCGTACACTTTCGGGCATTTTGAACATGTCAGGATTCTCGTCGTAGAATCTCCTCTCTTCATCATCAGTAACGACTACCTTGGATGCAATTCGGACTTCAATAAGGTTGTCGATGTAGATTTCTTTTCTCGCATAATCCTTCAGCTCATTCTCCGTAATGCCGTTATCCTGAAGTGACTTGTAGAACTGAGCAGGAGATGAAAATTTCGCTTTTGCATCGTCAATTTTTTTTGTAACAAGCTTTTCAATATCCTTTATCTCGAGTTTCCTAGCTTCCTGGAACAATAATTCTGCGGAAACAAGTTGATTGAGTACTGCGGTTTCGGCGGATTTTTTCTGGTCAGATGTCAGGCTTGACGGAGCACCAGTCTGAGCTAACATTACTTTCATTGCCCGTTCAAATTCTACCTTCGTTATAACAGTGCCGTTAACTTTCGCAACAGCAGGTGCATTTGAAACAGATGTAACTCCTGTTCCTTTCGAAGAAGCTTTCTTCTTATCCGCCGCATCTGAGGTACCATTAAAGCAAAGTATCACGGCAAGAGAGAGGCAAAACAAAAATTTACCTGCGTTTCGGTTGAGAAACATATATTCTCCTTACGTTTGATTAAATTCTTCCAGCAAGCCGTTGAAAAATAACTCTGGTCAAGGTGCCTTTCTTCCCGTTACCGATATTGATGGCTTTTCGGTTCTTCCGGGTTTTCCCTGGGTACCGTGATTTGATCTGCTCTACTCTGTCCCCCGAAAGGAGAAAATCATGAACGATACCGAACCGGTATCTACTGGGCCTTGAATCGCCATGGGTCGTTGCGAAGGTCAAATTGCTAAAAATCCCAGGATCCTCCGTGGGCATATTTTTCCAGCATATCGGTCGTAATTGATTTGGGGCGTTCGATGGGATACCCAAGAGCGCGATCCCAGATAATCGTAGCGAGAACACCAATCGCCCGTCCAACGCCGAAAAGGACGGTATAGAAATCATAGTCGGTGATGCCGAAATGCCAGTGCACCACCCCTGATTGAGCATCCACGTTCGGCCAGGGATCCTTCGCCTTGCCGTGCTCCATGAGGATGGAGGGCGCAACCTTGTAGATCAGGTTCACGACCCGGAACAGCTCATTATCATGCAGATGCCTCTCACAGAACTCCTTGAGTGCCAGGTATCTCGGATCGGTCTTCCTGAGGACGGCGTGTCCGTATCCCGGAATGACCTGCCCGCTGTTCAGGGTTTCCCAGATATACTCCCGGAGGTCGTCTTCCGACGGAACCTTTCCTCCCAGCCTATGGTAGACTTCCTGAATCCAGCGTAACACCTCCTGATTCGCCAACCCGTGGAGGGGGCCCGCAAGTCCGTTGAGCCCAGCGGTGAGACTGTAGTATGCATCGGCCAAGGCGGAAGCCACCAGGTGTGTGGCATGGGAAGATACGTTACCCGATTCGTGGTCGGAATGGATGATGAAAGTCATGCGCGCCGCATCATCATAGGGTCTCGGAATTCCCATCATATGGGCGAAATTTGCGCCGATGTCCAGGTACCGTCCGGGCGGGATGATGGTATCGGATCTGTATTTCATCCGGTAGATGTAGGCGGCAATGGCGGGTATCCTCGCCAGTATATTGCAGCAGTCTTCATACATGGGATCCCAGTAATCCGATTTTTTCATCCCCGCCGCATATTTTCTTGCGAATATGGATTCGCGCTGCATGGCAAGCACTCCCATGGAAAACATGGTCATGGGGTGGGTGTCGCGAGGCATGGCCCTGAGAATGTCAATGACGTACTGGGGAACCGCCGATCGCAGGCTGAAGTCCTCCACGACTTCAAGAGTCTCTTCCATGGTCGGCACGTCGCCGGTAAGGAGAAAATACCAGAAACCCTCCACATAGGGGTACTCACACCCGGGGACATGGGGGAGCTGGGAAAACGTTTCCGGAATGGTCTTACCCCTGAAGCGAATGCCCTCTTGGGGATCCAGAAACGAAATGTCGGTAACCAGACATTTCACGTCACGGATTCCTCCGATGCACTGACCAATCGTCACCCTGTCGATTTCCACATGCCTGTGGTCCCTGAGGAGCGCGGCTGTGCGGGAGCGATGTGCTAGAATCTTTTCGTGAAGTTTTTCCTTCAGGGTTGTCATCCGGGGCAGGTCTCCTTCGGAAGGCGCTCCCCTTGAAGCGCCCGATTCTGATATAAGTTACAGTAGAACGATATCCTCGCTCGAAAAGGTAAGCTGCTCAAGCCCGCCTTCGGACAAGTGGAAGGTATTCTCAATCCCCACAGCGCCGATCCCGGGATATACCAGCTTCGGCTCGAACGCGAATACCATCCCTTCCTCCATTACCATCTCCCTAAAACCGCGGGCGATGAAGGGGTACTCGTCAATCTCGATTCCCACACCATGGCCGATAAACGAGACCTGAGCACCCTTGTATCCCATGAAATGGTCGGCATACCCCTTTTCCAGTGCAAAGGCGTGGCAGGCATCATAGATGTCACCCCACACCGCTCCCGGCACGACACGTTCACGCATCAGCTCCTGCACCGAGAGCATGTCA
>JAAZOO010000282.1 GCA_012797715.1 Geobacteraceae bacterium
ACATGCTCGGGAAATTCACGACTGATATTTTCCAGTGTTCGGACAATCGTCCCCCGCAGCGGCAGTATGTCTTTGCCGAGAGCTACGAGGATTGATAGTGCCGAGCCGCGAGATATTTCCCTGTTCATGGCAATCAGGGCGCCTGTTTCCGAGATATCCTTAATTACTCCGAAAAGCGCATCCTTCTCATCGGTGACAATTTTGCAGGGGAGATAGGCAAGCGCTCGATATGCCCTTTCTTCAAAGTGCCGTCTGGTGTGGAATCTTCGTTCCAGGTATGTTCGATACCTCGTCGTGTAGTAGCGAAATGATTTTATGATGGCAGCTTCATGCATATAACGGCTCAGAAAATCTCTGGTTGGCTGGGGGGTGTCGAGAAACTGGATACCCAGGTGGGAAACGACGTATCCATGAGCCATTGCGCTCTGTACCCTGATAACTGTACCTCTTGCAGGGATTTTTTCTCTGCCGATAAGAAGCACGATATCCAGTAGTGTTCCGGTTGGGACTTCGCCGATAATGATAAGTGCGAGTCCCTCCTCGGTCAGGTTGTCAGCGACTCCGAGGATACGGTTCTTAGGCGCATCGGCCGTTTGTGCGTTGGTGCTGACGAGGCAGGGCAGGGCATCGGGTATCCTGTAGCGGCTGCGCCGCTGGAACAGCTTCTTGTAATCGTACTGGATGATTGCCGCTGCAAGGCCGCTGTTGTACAGTGCCCAGAAACAGTTTACGGCGATTACGAAATCGTCGGATCTGTGGCCGATGAGAAGTTGAATCACGCCGAAAAGTATTGCTCCGAAACTTGCCATGAGAACGGCGAACTGTGGGATGATAAGGCTGTAGGGAATGATTCTCCCTTCTCCTTTCGGGGTAACCTTGAACTCGCTTCGACGTTTGGGAAAGAAAAACAACCATACGGATTTCAGATAGGTAAAGTATTTTCCCATGCTGAACTGTTCGAGCATGATCTGCCCGCCGTATCCGCGCGCCATCTCGTTAAAGCTGAATGTGGATATAAGGAAGTAGGGGATGAAGTGGACAAGATAGGTGATATCAAGAGCCTTCATGGGAAGCACGCCGGTGAATAGTGCAACGGGGGGAGTTGCGTAGAAGATGATTTTCTGAAAACCTTCCAGGGGGTAGATCATGGACGAAAGGTAGCTTATTCGTTGCGCAAGAGTAAGACCTCTGAGGAAAAGAGGGTTTGCCTTCCAGAAGATCTGCCAGTTGCCCACTCCCCAACGCTGCCGCTGCACATGGAAAGGAAGGATTGTTTCGGCGGCGATTCCATAGGCGAGGTTCTCGTTATGGTAGACAGACGCCCAACCTTTGGCATGTATCCGTAGAGATGTCAGCATGTCTTCAGTTATCGTTCCGGTCGCGAAACCGCCGCATTCGTCCAGGGCCTTGCGGCGCAGCAGCGCGCAGCTGCCGACAAAATATGCTGAGTTCCAGTGGTCTTTTCCCGGTTGAATCAGCGAGAAAAACAGGTACTGCTCACCCCATATATATTTGTTCTTTTTGTCCGTGCGGTGCTGGAACGAGTCGATGTTGTAAAACTCCTGGGGCGTCTGGACAAAACCGACTTTTTCGTCCTGGAAATATCCGATCGTCCGGTCAATGAATGATGGGATGGGCACATGGTCCGCATCAAATACGGCAATAAATTCAGCGGTGGAATTCTGTAGGCCGAAGTTGAGGTTCCCTGATTTTGCTCCTTCGCTGGATTGGCGCGCAAGATACACGCATCCCAGTTCATCGCACAAGGATTTGACCTCGGGACGATTGCCGTCATCGAGAACGAGGGTGCGATGTGGGTACGTGATATCCCTGCTGGCGAGAATCGTTTTTCGGAGGATTTCCGGTGGCTCGTTCTTGGTGGGAAGGAACACGTCGACAGTCTTTCCCGCGAGAGGCGGCGGTGCAACTCTGACACGCGGTTTCCAGACCATGAAATAGAACAGGAATGTCGTCAGTGCACCAAATGCTTCTGCTCCGAATAGTGCCCACGAAAAGAATAGGGCATTGGGGTTGAACGTCTCAGTGACCCTCCAGTACAGGTAGTAGAGGGTTATGATAATTCCGATAACTGCGACAACCCTTCGGAACGTCTCGATCTTTTTACTTGAATTAATTTCGGGATTCACAAGAACCTCGCTCGATGACAGTCTTTCAAGAAAGAGTTGTTCTGGTACAACGCATACCTCTTTGGGAAAATAATAACACAGAGATAAGCTGGGAGGGAATAGGCTATTTTTGTTGACAAATATATAGCAGAGAAATAATTCAATATAAAATTGAACACGTAATGACGCAATATCAAATAAGTAAGAGTATTTTTAATTTTATTATATCTATTTAAGTTGAGATAAAAATCTTGGTTACCTGCTGAACACACCGTGTTTCAATATGCAGGGGCCTCTTTCGCATCGTCTCAAAGACGGGTTGACATCCTTTCCCTTCATGGTTAGTTTCTTACCACTACTTGGATCAAAGGAGCGCTGGATATGACGGAACCTATTGATAATGATAAAAGCGATGTGGCCCGGGAACCGGAAGCGGCCGATGACGGCGCACAGACAAGTGAAAGCGGCCTGGTGGTCGCCTCTGAAATTCTTCCGAAGTTTCTGCCCATTATTCCCCTCAAGATGCGGCCGACCTTTCCCGGTATCCTCATCCCCCTTGTGGTGAAAGGCGCCGATAAAATCGCCGCCATCCAGAAGGTCATGGGCCAGGGGGACAGAACAATCGGTCTCGTGCTGGTCAAGGATTCCGAAGGAGAGGAGTCACCCGATAACCTGCATCGTATCGGCGTCGCTTCCAAGATACTCCAGGTCGTCCATGCCGATGATGAAAGCGCGCACCTCATGCTCAACAATCTGGAGCGCTTCATTATCGATGATGTGGTTGCCACGGAAGAAGGGATGGTTGCCCGGGTGACCTACCATCACAGCACCGAGCTTTCCGTCAATCCAGAGTTGCAGGCATACTCTCTTGCGGTTATCTCCACACTCAAGGAACTGATCCAGCTCAACCCCCTCTTTTCCGAGGCTACGAAACTCTTCCTGAATCGCTCCAGCATGGATGATCCGGGGCGGCTGGCGGATTTTGCCGCCAATCTGACGAGCACCGAAGGGCAGGAGCTTCAGCAGGTCCTGGAGACCTTTGATGTGCGTCATCGCATCGACAGGGTGCTGGTACTGCTGAAGAAGGAACTGGAGGTGTACCGTCTCCAGAGCAGGATAACGAAGCAGATTGAGGAAAAGATATCCGCCAGACAGAGAGAGTTTTTCCTCCGGGAACAGTTGAAGATGATCAAGAAGGAGCTGGGCCTGGAGAAGGAGGGAAAGACGTCGGAGATAGAGAAGTTCCAGGAGCGTCTCCAGGGGCTTGTCCTTAATGAAGAAGCGAAAAAGGCGGTGGAAGAGGAGATGGAGAAGATGCAGCTCATCGAGCCCTCTTCGCCGGAATACAATGTGAGCCGCAATTACCTGGACTGGCTGACGGTCCTTCCCTGGGGCAGGTACAGCGAAGATTCCTACAATCTCGACAAGGCGCGGAAAGTTCTGGATCGGGACCACTACGGACTGAAGGACGTGAAGGATCGGATTCTCGAGTTCATCGCCGTGGGGAAGATGAAGGGAAACATTTCCGGCTCTATTCTCTGTCTGGTGGGGCCTCCGGGGGTGGGGAAGACCTCGGTGGGGAAAAGCATCGCCGACGCGCTGGGAAGAAAGTTCTACCGGTTCTCCCTTGGGGGCATGCGGGACGAGGCCGAGATCAAGGGGCACCGCCGCACGTATATCGGTGCCATGCCGGGCAAGTTCATTCAAGCTATGAAGAGGGCAGGCACGGCAAACCCCGTGGTGATGCTGGACGAGATCGACAAGATCGGCGCCTCGTTCCAGGGAGACCCCGCATCGGCCCTGCTGGAGGTGCTTGACCCGGAACAGAATTCATCGTTCCGCGATCACTACCTGGATGTCCCCTTTGATCTGTCAAACGTCCTGTTCGTGGCCACTGCCAACCAGCTCGACACCATCCCCCCTGCGCTTCTGGACAGAATGGAGGTCATTCGCCTCGCCGGCTATATCCTGGAGGAAAAGCTGGAGATCGCGCGGCGGTACCTTATTCCCAAGGCCCTGGAAAACCATGGCCTGAAGAAGGGTCAGGTATCCATCGGCAAGGAGGCGCTTGCCCGTATTATCGATGGATATGCCCGGGAGTCGGGGGTGCGGAGCCTGGAGAATCGCATACGGAAGATCATGCGCCGCGCGGCCATGGAGTTTGCCGGGGGAAAGACGGAGTCCATCACGCTCGGTGTCGATGACGTGAAGGAGTATCTGGGAAATCCGGTATTCAATCCCGACGAGGTGTTCGAGGATGTTCCGGGCGTGGTCACCGGCCTCGCATGGACCAGCATGGGAGGCGCGACCCTCCAGATAGAGGCGTCCGCAATGGCGAGCAAAACCAAGGGATTCAAGCAGACGGGGCAGCTGGGGAACGTGATGGTGGAAAGTTCCGAGATTGCGTACTCCTATGTAATGGCCCACCTGGAAAAGTACGGTGTCGCGCACGATTTCTTCGACACACGGTTCATCCATCTCCATGTCCCGGCCGGAGCTACTCCCAAGGACGGCCCGTCTGCGGGCATCACCATGACGACCGCGCTCATCTCCATGATAACCGGAAAGCCGGTCAGGAAAAGACTCGCCATGACCGGTGAGCTGACCCTAACGGGACGGGTCCTCCCCATCGGAGGAGTAAAGGAAAAGACCATCGCAGCCCGCCGCTCCGGGATTAAGACCATCATCTTCCCGGAGGGGAACCGCAAGGACTTCGAGGAGCTTCCCGCCTACCTGAAAAAGGGGTTGAAGGCCCATTTCGTAAGCGACTACGATCAGGTAGTCCCAATTGCTTTCGGAAAGAAATGACCCCTGAGAGGGGGGAAGGGTACCCTTCCCCCCTGTTCTTTTTTATGCCGTACCTTTCCGCTCCCTTTTCTGTTGAGCAAATCCAGCCGGTATGCTACCGTTCCATGTTCTGTCCATCTCAATCATTCTGATCAGGAGAATCGTTTCATGTTAGGTGCTGTGTCATCAGTGATAAAGAAAATCGTCGGAAGCAAGAACGAGCGGGAGCTGAAACGCATTCAGCCCGTCGTGGAAAAGATAAACTCTCTGGAGCCGGAAATGGCCAAGCTTACCGACGACCAGATGCGGGAAAAGACCGTCGAGTATCGGCAGAGGGTTGCACAGGGCGAAAGCCTCGACTCCCTGCTTCCAGAGGCATTCGCCCTCGTCCGGGAGGCGGGGAAAAGAGTGCTCGGCATGCGGCACTTCGATGTACAGCTCATCGGCGGGATAGTCCTCCACCAGGGCAAGATAGCGGAAATGAAGACAGGCGAGGGGAAAACCCTCGTGGCCACCCTCCCGTGTTACCTGAACGCCCTGACCGGCCGCGGCGTGCACGTGGTCACGGTGAATGACTACCTGGCAAAGCGCGACTCGGAATGGATGGGGCGCATCTACCGTTTTCTCGGCATGACAGTGGGCGTCATCGTTCATGGACTGGACGACAACGAGCGAAGGGATGCCTATAACGCCGATATTACTTACGGGACCAACAATGAATTCGGTTTCGACTACCTCAGGGACAACATGAAATTCAGCCTGGCCGATTATGTCCAGCGCGAATACCACTATGCCATCGTTGATGAGGTTGACTCCATCCTCATCGACGAGGCCCGTACTCCGCTCATCATTTCCGGACCCACCGAGGAGAGTACCGACAAATACTATATCATCGACCGCATTATTCCTTCTCTGGTGAAAGGAGAGGTGATCGCGGAGGAGGCCAATACCCTTTCCGGGAAGCGCAAGCGATACACGGGTGATTTCACCATCGACGAGAAGGCGAAATCCGCGACTCTCACGGAGGAAGGGGTGTTGAAAGTGGAAAAGATGCTGCGCCTCGACAACCTCTACGACCCGCGTAACATCGAGACACTCCACCATGTGCAGCAGGCGTTGCGCGCCCACGCCATGTACAAGCGCGACGTTGACTATGTTGTCAAGGACGGGGAAGTTATCATCGTCGATGAATTTACGGGCCGGCTCATGCCCGGCCGTCGCTGGTCCGACGGTCTCCATCAGGCCATCGAAGCCAAGGAGGGGGTCGCCATCGAAAACGAGAACCAGACCCTGGCAACCATTACTTTCCAGAATTATTTCCGCATGTACGAAAAGCTTGCCGGTATGACCGGTACAGCCGATACCGAGGCCGCGGAGTTTCACAAAATCTACAAGCTGGACGTGGTTGTTATTCCGACCAACCGTCCGCTGCTCCGTCCCGACTTCCCGGACGTGGTGTACAAGACCGAACGGGAAAAGTTCAAGGCAGTGGTGAGAGAGGTGAAGGAGCTGCACCAGAAGGGACAGCCTGTGCTGGTCGGCACTATTTCCATCGAAAAGTCGGAGCTTCTCTCGACTCTCATCCAGCGCGAGGGCATTCCCCATAACGTGCTGAACGCAAAGCACCACGAGAAAGAGGCGGAGATTGTCGCTCAGGCGGGGCGCAAGGGAATGGTCACCATCGCGACCAATATGGCGGGCCGCGGCACCGATATCCTTCTGGGGGGGAATCCGGAGGGGCTCGCCCGGCAATGGCGAAAGGGAAATCCCGAGGCGTCGGAAGAAGAATACGCGAAAGTGCTGGACGAATGCCGGAAGCAGTGCGCTGCCGAGCACGACGAGGTGGTCGCCTTGGGGGGTCTCCACATTCTCGGCACGGAACGGCACGAATCCCGTCGCATCGACAACCAGTTGCGGGGGCGTTCCGGGCGACAGGGCGACCCTGGTTCGTCGCGCTTCTACCTTTCCCTGGAAGACGATCTCCTGAGAATCTTCGGTGCGGAACGGGTGTCTAGGATCATGGACATGCTGAAGATCGACGAGGGGGAGGCAATCACCCACGGCCTGATCTCGCGGGCCATCGAGAACGCCCAGAAAAAGGTGGAGGCCCATAACTTCGAAATCCGCAAGCACCTCATCGAGTACGACGACGTCATGAACAAGCAGCGGGAAGTCATCTATTCCCAGCGCCGTGAAATCCTGTCGGGAACGGATCTGCGGGACAGTTTCCTCGAGATGATGGACGAGACTGTCGAGGACATCGTGGAGGGATACGCCATCGAGAAGGTCCCCGCGACGGAGTGGGACTGGCAGGGTATCCACCAGGGGGTACACCAGTACTTCGGCTTCCAGCTGGATATCCCCTCCGAAACCATGGACAGGCTCACCCCTACGATCTTCCGCGAGCTTCTCAAGGAAAAGGTGCGGGAGGTGTTTCAGGCCCGTCTCGAGATATTCGGCGAAGAGCTCATGGATCACATGATCAAGGTGATCATGCTGCAGACAATCGATGTCCAATGGAAAGACCACCTTCTTTCCATCGATCATCTGAAGGAAGGGATCGGTCTGCGCGGTTACGGGCAGAAAGACCCGAAGCAGGAATACAAGAAGGAAGCCTACCAGCTGTTTATCGATATGATTACCCGCATCCGCCAGGAACTCGTGGAGAAGATTTTCTGGGTGCAGATAGCCCGGGAGGAGGATGTGGAGCAGATGGAGCAGCAGCAACGGAGACAGCGACTGGTTTTCAACCTTGCCGGTGAGGATGTCCCTCAGCAGCCGGTCAGGAGCGACAAGGTGGGCCGGAACGATCCCTGCCCCTGCGGGAGCGGCAAGAAATTCAAGAAATGTTGCGGCAAATGACCATCGGACGTCGAGCGACGAACGTCGCCACCACCCATTCTCCAGGAGTCTGCCATGCGAGTACGAGGTTTCTCTTTTTCAACGGTTGAAGCGGCCATCAAGAAACCGGGCCGGCCTGATTTGGCCATGATCTTTTCCGAAGTTCCGGCCGATGTGGCGGCGGTGTTTACCACCAACCGGGTGAAAGCGGCGCCGGTCCTCCTTTCCATGGAGCGTGCCGCACAGGGCAAAGCCCGGGCGGTCGTGGTCAACAGCGGAAATGCCAACGCCTGCACCGGTTCCCAGGGCATGATGGATGCGAAGGAAACGGCACGGCTCGTCGCATCCGCAGCCGGCATTCCCGAGGAATCTGTCCTTATCGCCTCCACCGGCGTTATCGGGAGACCGCTCCCCATGGAGAGGATCCGCGCCGCGATTCCCGGGCTTGTGGCCGGGTTGCCGGATGGGACTCTGCAAGACACCGCCCGCGCCATCATGACCACCGACACGTTCCCCAAAATCGAAACCGCACAGGGCGAGGCCGGGGGGGCGGCCTACACCATTGCCGGGATTGCGAAGGGTGCGGGGATGATCATGCCCAACATGGCAACCATGCTGTCGTTTATTCTCACCGACGCCTGCGTTGAGCCGGTTTTTCTGAGGCAGGTGTTCCGGAAGGGAACAGACTCCTCCTTCAATATCATCTCCATTGACGGAGACACGTCAACGAACGATACCGCCATTCTCATGGCCAACGGCGCCGCGGGCAATCCTGCGATTCAAGCCGGGACCCCTGAAGCGGAACGCTTTGAACACCTCCTGCGCCACGTCCTGTTGTCATTGGCCCGGCAGATCGTCCGCGACGGCGAAGGCGCGACCAAATTCGTGGAGATTCGGGTTGTCGGAGCGCGAACCGATGGGGACGCCCGGTCGGCTGCCATGTCCATCGCCAATTCGCTGCTGGTGAAAACCGCGTTTTTTGGTCAGGACGCAAACTGGGGGCGGATACTTGCCGCGGTGGGGTATTCGGGAGCCGAGATCGATCAGGATCGGGTTGCTCTCTCCTTCGATAACGTCCTCATGGTTCGCGACGGGATCTTTGTGGGAGGCGATGCCGAAGAACTGGGGACAGAAGTGCTCAGGAAAAAGGAGTTCTCCGTCACGGTGGATCTCCACCTGGGAGCCGGCGCCGCCACTGTCTATACAAGCGATATTTCTCATGACTACGTGAGTATCAACGCAGACTATCGAACCTGATATCCGCCCGGGAGGGGCCGGGTGTTTCGGTGGCGTACCATGAAGCTTGCGCAGGAGGGCCCATGAAATTCCATAGGTATTGTTTCGCAGCCGGCATGACGCTGTTTTTCCTGTCTTCCGCGGGGACTTCCCCCGCCGCTGAAGAACTCCTCACGATTCCGGAAATGGCGGTTACTACCCGGATCGTAAAGAGGAATCCCATCGACTCCGTACGGCGGATATCCGCTTCTTCAGAGAAGACGCTCTACTGCTTTACGCGGGTAAATGCTCCCGATGACGAGGAACGGCGCATCTCCCACATTTGGTACAGAAACGGAGAAACAGTGGCTGAATATGAGCTTCCGGTGCGCGGGAGTCGCTGGAGAACCTTCAGCAAAAAGGTGATAGAGAAGGGTATGAGGGGCGCATGGCGCGTGGAGGCTGTCGACGAAGAGGGGAACCTGCTGAAGGCCGTGGAGTTCACCATGAACTGATTTTCCCTGTTTCCTCCCCGGACTGTCCGGCGACGGGCCCGAGGAACTCCGTGCGCAGGAAAACTGCTGTGATTTCATGAAAAACCAGGAATTGGCGGCAGGCAAATAACTTGACACCCCAAGGGCTTTATGCTAGCTTTCTCGCGGTTTATGCGGCTCTCGCCAGCGTTGGTATCTCGGTTCCAGGCATTCCACCTTACCTGCCGGAGGACGTTCCATGAGCACTACAATTCTTCTTGCCGATGACAGCATCACCATCCAGAAGGTTGTCGGGATCATCTTCGCCAATGAGGAGTATGATCTTGTCGTTGTGGACAACGGGAACGCTGCCCTCGAAAAGGCGCGGGAGATCCGGCCCTCCGTCATGCTTGTGGACGCGCTGATGCCCGGAAGGAACGGGTACGAGGTCTGCGAAGAGGTGCGCCGTGACCCGGTCATCGGGAAGACTCCCCTGCTCCTCCTCGTGGGAGCCTTTGAGCCTTTTGATGAAGAGAAGGCGCGAAGGAGCGGCGCCGATGATTTCATAACGAAACCCTTTGAGTCACAGAGTCTGATAGAGAAAGTGAAAAAGCTGGTCGAGCTCGCGGAGTCCCGTTCGGCTGCTGCGCCGGAACATCCTGGGGAGACTGATGCTGAAATCCCGTGCCAACGGGAGGTTGCGTCCCGACCTGCCGGGACCGCGGCACATCTGGCGGATTCATTCCGCAGCTTTGTCCATCTGGGAGGAGATGCCCCGTCTGCTCCGGAAGCGGCGAAAGCCGGAGTGGAAACGCCCCACCCTGAGCTTCCGTCCCGGGATAATGCCGAAACCGAACCTCAGGGCGTTATTCTCTTGTCTTCGGTGGACATTGTCGAGGCGAGTCCGGAAGATGATCTGT
Source organism: Geobacteraceae bacterium (assembly GCA_012797715.1). Taxonomy (GTDB): domain Bacteria; phylum Desulfobacterota; class Desulfuromonadia; order Geobacterales; family Geobacteraceae; genus RPRC01. The sequence continues at coordinate 10,363 of JAAZOO010000282.1, forward strand.
GGGGATCGTTTGTTGAGGAGATTCCGGAAGAGGACAACGTTCATTTCGGCGAGATCGTCGAAGAGACCGGAGAGGGTGAGCTTTCTGCACCGGTGGAGGAGATCGAGTCGTTTGCGCTTCTGGAGGAGGAACCGGCTCCCGCTCTTTCCTGCCAGGGTGCCGTTGCCGCTGCCGCGGAACCTGAAGCGGTTCAGGAAGGGATTTTCGGCTATGATACGTTCTCGTTTACCGGCAGGGAGGTGCGGCCGGTCCTTGAGGAGGCTCCCGAGC
>JAAZOO010000283.1 GCA_012797715.1 Geobacteraceae bacterium
GTGCCGCACGGATGGGAGCAGGTCCCGGCGGTCGGCACCGGCACCGGCATGCAGGAGATGATGAACACCACTGCCGCCATCAGGCCCACCAGCGGCTTGAACGAAAGGTCGTCGCGGGCAAGCGAGTTCACCTGCCGGATGCCGAGGGCGACGAAGGGGATGGCGACGGCGTACCAGAACACGGCCCAGGGAAGGGGGAGGATTCCCTCCGAGATATGCATGGCGTATGCGGGGACCGCGAGGAGGAGCAGAGCGGCGCAGATGAGCAGTTTCAACATGAGATACCTCCTTTGTGCATGATGGGCAGCCACGTTTCGTGGGATTCGCGTTATTGCTTGCAGTGGAATTTCAGGCAGTTATTCACGAACGTCGTCGCCATTTCCGGACAGCTCCCGAAATGGAGGTGGATGTACGAGGCCAGGCAGTTCCGGTGGCGGTATCCCTCCAGGCCCAGGTCGGCGCCATTCTTCCGGACCCGGTAGAGCCGTTCAATCTCCGGCGGCATTTCGTCCATTTCCGAATAGTGGAACTCGTGGCCCCGGGCCACGGTTCCCTTCGGCCCGATAAGCGAGCCCGAGATCAGCTCCACCTCCCGGTAGCCGAGGGCCTTGCGGCGCGGCAGCATGCGGGTGGCGATCGGGAAGATGCCAGCGAATCCGGCCGTCAGGTAGATGAACCCGCCGCATTCCGCGTAAACCTGCATCCCGGCCTCGACGGCGTTCCTGATCCCTGCGATCATTCCCAGGTTGGCGGCCAGGGCATCGGTGAACAGCTCCGGGTAGCCGCCCGGGAGATAGATGCCGCCGATACCTTCCGGGAGGCGCTGGTCACGGAGGGGGGAGAATTCCGCGATTTCGGCGCCGGCCTCCCGCAGCAGCCTGAGGTTGTCCTCGTACACGAAGCAGAACGCCTCGTCCCGGGCGACGGCTACTTTAACTCCCCCTCCTTTGACCGGAGGAGGCTGCCCCCCTGGGGATTCATTATTGCACCCTCCCCCAACCCCTCCCATCGAAGGGCGGGGGGCTATTAAACCCCCTCTCCCCTCGTGGGAGAGGGCAGGGGAGAGGGGGGGATTAAATGTCGAGACCTGATCCCTCAGAGAGAGCAGCCCCTCCAGGTCCACATGTTCCTCGATGGTCGAGGCAAGGGCGTTGCGGAAATCGTCCGTCAGAGCGCTCTCCTCCGCGGTGACCAGGCCCAGGTGGCGGGAGGGGATGCGGAGCCCCTCATCGCGGGGGATGCAGCCGAGGACCCTGACCTCCGGGACGGCCGCTTCCACGGCCTGGCGCAGGATCCGGCCGTGGTTTTCGCTCCCCACGTTGTTGAAGATGACGCCGGCGATGGTGACGCCGGTGTCGAAGCCGGCAAAGCCCTGTACCAGGGCGGCGGCGCTGCGTGCCTGGCTTCTGGCGTCCACCACCAGGATCACGGGAGCGTCGAGGATCTTCGCGACCTGGGCGGTGCTCCCGGCGTCCGAACAGGCGTCGATGCCGTCTAACAGACCCATGACCCCCTCGACCACTGCCACGTCGCACCTCCGGGCATGGAAGGCGAAGGTCTCCCGCACAAACCCCTCCGGGCAGATCCAGCCGTCCAGATTGACCGAGGGGCGGCCGGTCACGGCCCGGTGCCAGCCGGGATCGATGAAGTCGGGGCCCACCTTGAACGGGGCCACGGAGAGCCCTCTCCGCTTGAGGGCCGCCATGAGACCCAGGGTTACGGTGGTCGTGCCCGAGCCGCTCATGGGCGCGGCGATGACGAATGTAATCATACCTGAAGCCTTGTGATCACCCATTCAAAAGATTCACCACGGGATTGCCGTCCGCATGGTAATCGATGATGTTGAGGCAGCCGAAGTCCTGCTCGATCCGGAACATGGACGAGGGTGGTGCGCCGAGGGCGTCCAGCAGGACGATGCGGTTGACGCCGCCGTGGGCCACGACCAGCACCTGTTCGCCCCGGTGCCGCGCCACGATCTCCCGGATTACCGGGAGGACCCGTTCCCGCAGGTCGAGAAGGTTCTCCCCTCCCGGCGGACGGACGCTGACGAAGTCGTGCATCCGCGCCAGCCACTGCTCGGGAAAACGCTGCTCCAGTTCGCTCCAGGTAAGGCCTTCCCATTTGCCGAAGCTCAGCTCGCGCAGCTCCGGCCTGGGAATCGGCCGGATGCCCCGGTCCGCGCAGAGGATCTCCGCACCCAGAAGGCAGCGGGACAGGTCGCTGGAGTAGCAGGCGGCAACGGGCGCCTCCTTCAGCCTTTCGGCCAGCGCCCGGTACTGCTCCATCCCCTTTGGCGTCAGGGGAACTTCGGACTGGCCGTTGTAGCGGAATTCGCCGCTTCCCGCGATCTCGCCGTGGCGCGCCAGGTATACCCTCGTTCTGGATGTCACAGGTTGAAAAACCTCTTCCCGGATACCGCCAGGATCATCAGGAGGCAGAGGATTTCGTTGAGCTCCCCCGCAAAACCGATGATATCCCCCGTGACGCCGCCGACTTTCCGGTGAAACCACGCCTTCAGCGCCCAGGTGAGGAGGTATGAGGCGATGAACAGCCAGAGGCCCGCGACTCCCAGGAAGAGGAGGGTGAAGAACAGGGTCGTGGCGGTGGCGGCAAGCATCTGCACCCATCCCGCTCCCCCGAGGAAGGCGGTTGCAAGGCCATCGTTCCTTGCCCTTCGGGAGCCCGTTGTCATCTGCACCAGGGCGAAGCGGCCCAGCATGGGGAAGCAGAACAGGGCCTGCCGTTTCATGTCCGGGGCGATGTGCAGCAGCGCCTGGTATTTCAGGAGAAGGGCCAGGATGAGGCCGACCGCTCCCGCCGCGCCGGTCCGGGAATCCTTCATGACCGCCAGGAACTTCTCCCTTCCTCCCCGGGCGGCAAGGCCGTCGCAGACATCGGCAAGGCCGTCCAGGTGCAGTACGCCGGTCAGGACCGCCAGGATCGAGACAAGGAGGAGATCCTCCACGCCGCGCGGCAGAACCATGGCGAGGAGGTAGTCAGCCCCGACCAGGAGCGCCCCCAGGGTCAGTCCCGCAAGGGGGAAGAACGTCAGGGCCCGGCCCAGATCCCGTTCCTCGCAGCGGACGGAGAAGGGGAGGGGGATGATGGTCAGGAACTGGAGGGCTACTACGTAGAGTCTCATTATGGTCTGCATCTCTTCCGGATGAAATAGCTCCGGATAGCGGTGAAAAATGACCGGCAAAAGGCGAATGGCACGGGGCGAAAGGGAAAAGGAAACACCTCGGTATTCAGCCCTTGGCCCTGAGCCTTTAGCCAAGACTCTCCGCTACCCCCGCTTCCGAGAACGTGGCCATCTCCTTCAGAATCTTCACCCCGGCCTCGATGAGCCCCATGGCCAGGACCGCGCCGGTTCCCTCGCCCAGGCGGAGCTTCAGGTCCAGGATGGGGACCGCGCCCAGGCGCTGCAGCATGAAGCGGTGGCCGATCTCCACCGATTCGTGGGCCGCGAAGATGTAGTCCCGTACATGGTGGTGCAGCTCCGAAGCTATCAGGGCGCCGGCGGTGGAGATGAACCCGTCGACCACCACCGGGATCCGGTTGGCGGCGCAGCCGATCACCAGCCCGGCGATACCCGCGATTTCAAGGCCGCCCACCTTGGTCAGCACGTCCAGCGGGTCGTGGGGATCGGGACGGTTCAGCTCCAGCGCCTGCTGGATGACCCGGATCTTGTCGGCCAGGGCCTCGTCGCTGATGCCGGTCCCCCTGTGGGTCACCTTCGAGGCAGGCAGCCCGGATATGGCGGCGATGATGGCCGAGGCGGCGGTGGTGTTGCCGATCCCCATCTCGCCGGTTCCAACCATGGCCACCCCTTCTTCCCGGCAGCCGTTCGCCAGCTCGATGCCGGCCTCAACCGCCGTCACGGCCTGGTCGCGGGTCATGGCCGGTCCCCGGGCGAAGTTGGCCGTGCTCCGGGCGACCTTCCGATGGATGAGGCCGGGCACAGCGCCGAAGTCGTAATCGACCCCCATGTCGACGACCCGCACGTCGGCACCGGCATGCCTGGCCAGCACGTTGATCCCCGCCCCTCCCCGGAGGAAATTGAACACCATCTGGGCGGTGACCTCTTTGGGGAAGGCGGAGACACCCTCCTCCACGACCCCGTGGTCGGCGGCGAAGGTGAAAATGACCTTCTTGCCGGTCTCCGGCTCCAGGGTCCCGGCCATGGCGGCGAACCGGCGGGCGAACTCCTCCAGCCTGCCGAGCGAGCCGATGGGCTTGGTCTTGTTGTCCAGCCTGGCCTGGGCCTGTTTCAGAAGGGCTGGATCGACGGGTCGAATTCCGGCGAGGGTATCTTGGATCAGGGACATGATTGGTATCCTGTTCTGAAAGATTGGCAGGGGCGCCGCTTGCCGCGCCCGTTATGTTCGCATACATCAGGAGGGCGCTGCAAGCGGCGCCCCTACTTCAGCCTCAGCGGAATCCCGGAAAAGGTCACATACACCTCGTCCGCGGTTTCTGCCAGGAGCTGGTTGGCCTTGCCTGCCAGATCGCGGAAGGCCCTGGCCAGGGGGTTGTCAGGCACGATCCCCATTCCCACCTCGTTGGATACCAGGAACAGGGGGGTATTCAGCTCCGGCAGGGTCCGCGCCAGGGCATGGGCCTCGGCGAGCGCCGCATCGGGGGAGTCGAGCGCCAGGAGCAGGTTCGTCAGCCAGAGAGTGACGCAGTCGACCAGGATGGCCTGAAAGCGGCCGTCCGCGTTCTTCAGGGTCCGGGTGAGGCGCAAAGGCTCCTCGATGGTCAGCCAGCCGTCGCCGCGTCGTGTCCGGTGGGCCGCGATCCGGGCGGCCATCTCCGGATCCCCCGCCTCGCCGGTGGCGACATAGCAGAGGGGAGTGCCCAAACTCTCCGCCATGGTCTCAGCCAGGGTGCTCTTGCCGCTCCGGGCGCCGCCGGTGATGAATATTGTCCGTGCCATGAAAAAACCCCGCCTCCTCGGGGAGACGGGGTTTGCAGGCAGGTGGCGGGTATACGTGCGGCCCGGACGCCTCTCCCTCGGAGGTCCATCATGCGTCGGCCGGGCAGGTTTCCTGACTTGCGGGTCGCCTTACTCGCTGCGCCTTCCCGATTCCAGATCAGTGGCGTCTCGTGCAGCTTTCATCACCGCTCACAGTTGCGGGGCAGTGAGAGGTTTTCACCCTCTTCCCTATTATCTCCCGTGGGAGCACCCGGACCGTTGTGTATGCTGTTGTTCAAGAATTGTTACAGACGGTGCCTGATATGTCAATCCGGTGTTGCGGCACCTCACGGAAACGGTGCGTGCACCGCCTCCTTGAAATCGTTCCCCTATACTTCATCCATGGTCTGTTCAGGGTTTCGCCCTTTCTTTCCCGATGGTCTCCGGCCAGGTTCCGTCGCTGAGGTACTGGTGGATGGCCCGGGCCGCCTTCTTGCCGGCGCCGATGGCCAGGATGACCGTCGCGGCGCCGGTGACGATGTCGCCCCCGGCGAAGACCCCCGGCTTGGTGGTCCGGCCGTCGTCGTCGGCGATGAAGTACCCCCGCTCGTTGGTCTCCACGCCCGTGGCCGTGGACGCCACGATGGGGTTGGCGTTCTGGCCGATGGCAACCACCACCGTGTCCACCTCCACGATGAACTCCGACCCCTTGATGGGAATGGGGCGGCGCCGGCCGGAGGCGTCCGGTTCCCCCAGCTCCATGCGCAGGCATTCCACCCCGGTCACCCAGTTGGCCTCGTTGCCGATGAACCGCACCGGGTTGACCAGGTAGTTGAACCGCACCCCTTCTTCTTCGGCGTTCTCGATCTCTTCGATGCGCGCCGGCATCTCCTTCCGGCTCCGGCGGTAGAGGATGACCGCCTCCTCCGCCCCCAGGCGAAGCGCCATGCGCACCGCGTCCATGGCCACGTTTCCTCCGCCGAGAACCGCCACCTTCCTCCCCCGCGCCACCGGGGTGGTGTGGACCGGAAACTGGTACGCCTTCATCAGGTTGCAGCGGGTCAGGTACTCGCTGGCCGAGTAGACGCCGTTCAGGTTCTCCCCCGGGATGTTGAGAAAGCTGGGCGCGCCCGCCCCGTTGCCCAGGAAGACCGCGTCGAATTCCTCCAGCAGCTCGTCCACCGTTGCCGTCCGCCCCACCACGAAGTTGGTCACCAGCTTCACCCCCAGCTTCTGGATCACGTCCAGTTCCAGGCGCACGATCTCCTTGGGAAGACGGAACTCCGGGATGCCGTACACCAGCACTCCCCCCGGCTGGTGCAGCGCCTCGAACAGGGTGACCTCATGACCCATCTTGACCAGGTCCCCGGCAACGGTGATCCCCGCCGGACCGGCGCCCACCACCGCCACCTTCTTCCCCGTGGGAGGCGCGGGCTCGGGTACCGGCAGCGCTTCCTGGAACAGGGCGTAGTCGCTGGCAAACCGCTCCAGCCGGCCGATGGCCACCGGCTCGTACTTCTTCCCCATGACGCAGGTCAGCTCGCACTGGGTCTCCTGGGGACAGACCCGGCCGCACACCGCCGGAAGGGCCGAGCTGGCCCGCAGGATGCGCGCCGCTTCCAGGAACCGGCCGTCGGCTATCTCCCTGATGAATCCCGGAATGTCGATCTCGGCCGGACAGTTGACCACGCACTGGGGATTCTTGCACAACAGGCACCGCCTGGCTTCCTCCACCGCAGTATCCCTGTCCCACCCCAGGGCCACCTCGTCGAAGTTCCGGATCCGCTCCACGGGGTCCTGGTGCGGCATGGAGTGGCGCGGTATGGCGCAGCGCTCGGCTATGGTCAGTTCCTTCATCGCTTCCCTCCCAGGCACCCGCCGTGCTCGTGGTAGTAGGCCAGGGCCTCCGCCTCCTGCCGGCTGTACATCTTCTGGCGCGACATCATCTCGTCCCAGTCCACCTCGTGCCCGTCAAAGTCGATTCCCTCCGAGCAGACAAAGCGCGTCTTCCCCGCCACCGTCACCCGGCACGACCCGCACATCCCCGTCCCGTCCACCATCACCGAGTTGAGGGAAACCACCGTACGGATCTTCAGGGGAAGGGTCATCTGGGAAATCACCTTCATCATGATGGGAGGCCCCACCGGAAAGACCAGCCTGATGTCTTCCCCTTCGTCAAGAAGACCCTGCAGCACGTCGGAGACCAGCCCCTGCTTCCCGTAACTGCCGTCGTTGGTGGCCACGTACACTTCGTCGCATACCGCCTTCAGCATCTCTTCGCAGATAAGGAGCTTGCGGGTCTTGGCGCCCAGGACCGCGACCACCCGGTTCCCCGCCTCCTTGAAGGCCCGGGCCACCGGGTACCCGGCCGCAATGCCGAAGCCCCCCCCCACCATGACGAAGGTGCCGTCGAGCTTTTCCACATGGGTAGGGTTCCCCAGCGGACCCACCACGTCCAAAATCGACTCCCCCTCCGCCAGCGTCGCCAGAAGCTCCGTGGTGGCCCCTATCTCCTGAAAGTAGATGTCCACCGTCCCCGCTTCCCGGTCCCAGTCCGCTATGGTGAGCGGTATCCGCTCCCCGTTCTCGTGAATGCGCAGCATCAGAAACTGCCCGGCGCGGCAGGCCCGCGCCACCAGAGGCGCCTCTACCCGCATGTGCCACGTACGCTCCGTCAGTTCCTGCTTCGATAGTATGGTGTGCATGGCGTGTATCCGTGTCTGTTTGTTAAGTTGAATATGTCCGCCGGAAAAATATGTACCCTCGGTGCACAGTCTGCTCCGGCATGTGTAGCGGGCCCGGCCGGATTTCCGGCTGAAGGGAGCCCCAAGACGCCCCGTATATATACAGAATTTTTTTAAAGGTAAAACTTTTTTTCTTGACGTGCTTTTTCCGGCGATCGTGTGTACACAAAAATGCCTACCCTAAGTAATCAGAGTAGGCATTGGGTTCAGGTTTGGAGATTTTCACCGCCGAAAGTGCCGGCACAGGGGAAATCGGGGGGACGGTATCGAAAAGAGGGGAAAGAGACAGTGCGTCCGTTCCGGATGACCTGCTTGTGCCCCATCCGCGATTAGCGGCGCCGGTCAAGGACCTCCCGCACCTTTCTCAGGAAAAACAGGGGAATGATGGGCTTTTGAATAAAGACGAACCCCTCGTCGATAAATCCTTTTCTGTTGATGACATCCGCACTGTACCCGCTCATGAATATGGTCCGCGTCCCCGGACAAATACCCCGGATATCTTCGAACGCCTCGCGGGCGTTTTTCTTCGGCATGACCACGTCGAGAATGATGAGGTCGATGCGGTCCCGGTTCTCCGAAAAGACATCCACGGCGGCCTGGCCGTCAGCCGCTTCAAGAACGGTATAGCCGCACTCCTCCAGAAGGGATTTGTGCAGGCGCCTCACTTCGTTGTCATCCTCCGCCACAAGGATGGTTTCCGTTCCGCGGGGCGGCAGGAAGGGCTCATGGCTGTCCCCGTTCTGCCTGCCGGGGGAGAGGAGGGGAAGATAGATGCGGAACGTTGTCCCTTTTCCCTCTTCGCTCTCAACAGCGATATAGCCGTTGTGCTCCTTCACGATGCCGTAGACGATGGACAGCCCCAGCCCGCTCCCCTTCCCCACCTCCTTGGTGGTGAAGAACGGCTCGAACAGCTTGTCCCTCTCTTCCTCGCCGATACCGGGTCCGGTGTCGGTGACGGAGAGACAGGCATAGCGCAGCGGCCCGCCGCCCCCGGTTGCGGCAGGGAGATTCCTCTCTATCTCGAAGGCACTGGTGGCTATGCGCAGCACTCCCCCGTCGGGCATGGCGTCTCGCGCGTTGGTGGCCAGGTGCATGAGCACCTGCTCCATCTGCCCGGTATCCGCCATCACCACCAGATCGCCGTCATCCAGGGATATCTGCTGCTCGATGTCTTCACCGATGATCCGCTCCAGGAATTTCCGCACATTTCGCACGATGCCGTTCAGCTCCACCGGCTGGGGGGTGATGACCTGTTTCCTGCTGAATGCCAGGAGACCCTGGGTAAGACCGGCTGCGCGCTCCGCCGAGGCAAGAATCTGCTCCACGTAGTTTCCGGGCTGATCCTCGCCCGTCATTTTCAGTTGGATAAGATGGGCATACCCGATTATCGCCGTAAGGATATTGTTGAAGTCATGGGCAATCCCGCCGGCCAGCTGACCGACCGCCTCCATCTTCTGGGAGTGGCGCAACTGCTCCTCCAGGCGGTCGCGCTCCGCCTCCGCACGCTTGCGGGCCGAGATATCGCGTACCACCTCCAGAAGCCGCTCCGTGCCGCCGATGACGGCGCGCTTCACGCCCACCTCGACCCAGAATTCCCGTCCGTCCTTCGAGCGCGCTCTTTCCTCGAAAAGCCTGGTTTCCTCGCCGACCGCCTTCGCCACGGAGCCCCCCGACGCCTCCGACGGCCAGACCATTTCACCGGAACCACTCAGACGGCTTTTCATGCGCAGCGCCTCGTCACGGGTGTATCCGTACATCTCGCACATGCGGCGATTCACGTCCAGGATCTCTCCGGTCTCCAGATCATGGACGATTATGGCGTCATCCACTGCGTCGAAGATGGCTCGATAATTCGCCTCCGATGTCCGCAACGCCTCTTCGGCACGCTTGCGATCGTCGATGTCGGCGGACGTGCCGGCCATGCGGAGAGGAGTTCCGTGTGCATCGCGCGTAACAATCTTTCCGCGATCCAGGAACCACTTCCACTCCCCGGACGAGCACCGTATCCGGTACTCCGCGACATAGCGGCCGGCCTGCCCCGCCACATGCTCGCGGTAGCTGTGCAGGACTTTGGGCAGGTCCTCCGGATGCACGAGATTCCGCCACTGCTCGATGCTCATGGCAGCCACACTCTCATCGTACCCCAGAATATCCGCCCACCGGCGATTGCAGCGCACCTCCCCTGCGGCCAGGTCCACGTCCCATGTCCCGTAGTTGCCCCCCTCCAGGGCCAGCTTCAGGCGCTCCTCGCTCTGGCGTATTTCCTCCTCGGCCGTCCTGCGCCGCTTCAGCAGCAGATTGAAAAGAACAATGAAGGCGCCGGCAAGGAAGACATGAATCGCCACGACACCAATCTTGAAGTTGTTGTAGGCTGAAAGGTAGTCGCTCTGCTTCACCCCCGTGAAAAGAGCGCCGATCACCCTTCCGCCGGAGTCCCGGATCGGGTCATAGGCAACGAAATAGGGGACCCCCAGGATGGTGCTCTCGCCGCGGTAGGGACGCCCTTCCCGGAACAGCACGTCATGGGCCGGGCCGGTGAGCCTGGTGCCGACGGCACGGGTCCCGTCCGGGAGCAGGACGTTGGTGGAGACCCGCACATCCCCCATGAACACGGTTGCGCTGCCGCCGAATATTCCACTCACCGTGTCCGGCAGCTCGAAGTTGCCGTTGATAACATAGTCGCCGGAAACCAGCTTTCCCTGCACGATGTCTATGGTTTTCCCCTTCGTCCTGAGGAGTGCCCAGAAGGTCTTTATGTGACTCTCCTGAAGCTGCATGGCCCGGCGAACGGCCTCGTGGCGAATCTCCGCGAGGGACAAAATCGTCGTAAGCGAGATGGCGCATGCTGCGATAGCCCCGTAGAGAACTATCTGTCTTGTGGATTTTTTGAGCGGCATCGGTACTCCCGAAGAGGCGGCCACAGGAGGCGCCTCATTATTTTTTGATATTTATTAATTATATTTTTATCACATACATACCACCATGCTCTCCCAACGGGAGCACGGGATAGGCCCCCGTTTCTCTGCTTGCAATCACCGGTTGAATCCGGTAGATAGTGGTGGTCCGGGGCCTCCCAGACGGGCACAGGACCGGGCTTTTCCACGGACAGACACCTTTCGGAGCGACACCCATGAAAAAGAGAAAGAACATTCCCTCAACCGCAGGCCCATCAGCGCCGGTTGCCGGCGCAGGCCGGTCAATGGGCATCGATCAGGCACTGCATGTGGCGGTCCAGCACCACCAGGCCGGAAATCTCGAAACCGCCGAGAGCATCTACCGCCAGGTCCTGGGGCACCAGCCGGAGAACCCGACGGCGCTCCACCTCCTGGGCGTCATCGCCTTGCAGCGGAAACGGTATGAACAGGCAGTGGAGCTCATCGGCAGGGCACTCGCCCGGAAACCGGACTACGCCGACGCCCATTCCAACCTGGGAAACGCATTGCGGGAAATGGGACGGCTGGACGAGGCCGAGAAGAGCTACCGGAAGGCAATCGCCGCCAATCCCGGCCATGCCATGGCCCACTACAACCTGGGGGCCGTTCTCTTGAGCCGGTCTCTCCCCGGGGAAGCAGCGGAGAGCTTCCGCCGCGCCTTGGCCGCAAACCCCCGCCTGGCAGAGGCCCACATCAATCTCGGCAACGCCTGCAGGGAAACGGGAAAGCTCGACGAGGCGGAGAAGAGCTACCGGAAGGCAATCGATATCCGGCCCGATCTGGCCGTGGCCCACTACAATCTGGGGAACGTCCTCCTGGAAAAAGGCTTTACCGCGGAAGCGGCAACCCGCTACCAGCGGGCACTCTCCCTGAATCCGGGGTACCACGAGGCACGGCTGAACCTGGGAGCGGTGCTGCGGGATCTGGGCAGGCTGGAAGAGGCGGCTGACTGCTATGAACACGCCCTGGGGGAAAACCCGGAAAACCCGGACATCCATGTGAATCTGGGCGCGGTGCTGCGTGACCTGGGGAGGGCCTCCGAAGCCGAGTCCCTGTACCGGAAGGCACTGTCCCTTGCACCCGACTCCTCCCTGGCCCACTTCAACCTGGGGAACGCCCTCCGGGACCAGGGCAGGATCGAGGAGGCTGCAGCCAGCTTCGAGAGGGCTGTGGCACTGGCACCGGGCTGCCCGTACCTGTACAGCAACCTGGGAAACGCCCTCCGCGACCTGGGCAGGCTGGAAGAGGCGGTGGGCGTGTACCGCACGGCTCTGGAGCTGGAGCCGGAAAACGCGGAGGCACTCGTGAACCTGGGCAACGCCTTCAAGGAGATGGGACAACTGGCAGATGCCGAGGATTCCTACCGCCGGGCACTGCTGTTCCAGCCGGACATGGCCCAGACCCATTTCAATCTGGGAACGGTCTATCAGGACCAGTGCCGCATTCCGGAGGCTATCGCCAGCTATCGCCAGGCCCTTGCCCTCAGGCCGGACCACGTCATCGCCCACAGCAACCTGCTCATGAATATCCAGTACGATCCGGAATCGACTCCGCAAACCCTGCTGGAGGAATCGCTGGACTGGGAGCGGAAACACCTGGCCGGAATCCGCGCCGCGAACGACCACGGCAACGACCCGGACCCGGAACGGCGCATCAGGATCGGCTACGTTTCAGGGGATTTCCGGCGTCACCCGGTAGGCTATTTCCTCGACGGCGTGCTCGCCTGCCACGACCCGGAACGCGTCGAGGTCTTCTGCTACGCGAACCAGAGCTTCGGCGACGACCTGACCGATCGCCTGCGGAAAAACGCCCATCACTGGAGGGACATTCACGGAAATCCCGACGACCGGGTGGAGACGCTGATCCGGGAGGATGGCGTGGATATCCTCGTGGACCTGTCCGGCCACACGGCGCGCAACCTCCTCACCGTTTTCGGGCGGAAACCGGCGCCGGTGCAGGCGACCTGGGCCGGATACGTGGGGACCACGGGCCTCTCCGCCATGGACTACCTTATCTCCGACTGCAGGGAGACGCCGCACGGCACGGACGGCTGGTATCGGGAAACGGTGGTGCGCCTTCCGGACTGCTACGTGTGCTACACTCCGCCCCACTATGCGCCCCCGGTTACCCCCCTTCCCGCCCGTACCAACGGTTTCGTAACCTTCGGCTGCTTCAACAACCTGGCGAAGGTGAACCCCCGCGTGGTGGAGCTCTGGGTGAAACTCCTGCGGGAAATTCCCGGCTCGCGGCTGCTGCTGGTCACGAAGGCCCTCGGCGATGCGCCGACCAGGGAGCGTTTCAGGGAGGCCTTCGTCCGGTCGGGCCTGGAGGACCGGGTCATTCTCCACGGCATGGTCCCCCACCCGGAACTCCTGGCGCGGTACGGCGACGTGGATATCGCCCTTGATCCGTTCCCCTACTCCGGGGGGCTCACCACCCTGGAGAGCCTCTGGATGGGGGTTCCGGTCATCACCCTCGGCGGGGATCGCTTCGCAGCCCGCCACTCCCTCAGTCACCTGACCGCCGCAGGACTGCCCGAGCTTATCGCAGCCGACGCAGACTCGTACCGGGAGATTGCGGCGTCGCTGGCCGGGAACCTTCCCCGACTGGAATCCCTCCGCCTCGGCCTGCGGGAAAGGATGGCCTCGTCACCCCTGTGCGACTGCCGGCGATTCACCCGCAACCTGGAAGAGGCGTTCCGCGCCATGTGGCGGAGGTGGTGCGGGAAGAGCCAGTCTATGTGACCCCTTTGCCGTTCAGGAACGGTCCGTACTCCTTGTCAACGCCCTGAATATGGTTGGTCAGCCAGTCCTTGAGGAAGGTCATCACGGTCTGGCTGAGGGGCGCGCTCCCTTCCGAGAATCCCTTCTGGAGCTCCAGCACCGTCAGGGTAAGCTGGTTGTGCTCCTTCTTATGATTCTCATAACCGGGGAAACCATGGGCCTTCATGAGCCTGTCCTCGGCTGCGAAATGCTTCTGGGTATACCGGATCAGTCCGTCCAGGACATCGCCTACGACCTGCTTCCCCTGCCCCGCCTTCATGGCGTCATGCAGCTGGTTGATGAGATTCATCAGCTGTTTGTGCTCCTCGTCGAACTGCCGTACCTTAACGCTGTATTTGTCACTCCACGTAAGCAGCGCCATTATTCCTCCCTTGAATCAACCTAGATTCGGCAGTTGGAGGCATCCTTCGTTCTCTCCGATTGCCGTCTTTGTGCTGCTCTAAGCTCATTTCACTACAGCCGATACACTCACCCTTTTTGGTTCGGACAGTATCGGCTGTGGCCGCTCAATTTCGCTAAGAGCAGCAACGAAATACGACAGAGTCGCTCTCTAAGGATACCTCCAACTGCCGTTTTTAGGATCAATATTCCTCATTAGTAAAGGTATCGGCAGCCCCCGCCGCAACTTGAGAAAAAATGGAGATA
>JAAZOO010000284.1 GCA_012797715.1 Geobacteraceae bacterium
ATCACCCTGATCTATGACAGCCTCGTCCACGGCAGGGCCATCCAGGCGAACCTCTACTCCCTCATGCTCACCACCGACGAAAAAGAAAACCAGGCACTGCTCGCCGATATCCAGCGCCGCAGGGACACGGTGGACAGCAATATCACCGCCTACGAAAAAACCAACCTCACGGATTTCGAGAAGGAGCGTCTGCCGAAGGCGAAGGAGTTCCTGATGCAGTACAGGCCCTTTGTCGCAAGAGCCCAGGAACTGGCCAGGGAGAACAAAAACGCCGAGGCCTACGAAGTCTTCAAAACCCAGGCCCTTCCGATCTTCGCCAAGTACCAGGCGGAGATGCGGGCCCTGGGTGAATTCAACAGAAAGAACGCGGAGGAGGTCTTCAGGGAGAATCAGCGGGAGGCACAGCTGGCCCTTCGACTCATTCTCTGGATCTCGGTGGGGGCCGTGGTTCTTGCGGTGCTCCTGGGGCTCTTTATAGCCTCCCGGATCGCCGGACCACTGAACCGTCTCCGGGCGGGGGTCGAAAAGTTCGCCGGGGGTGACCTTACGGTTCACTTCGAGGCAAGGACGAAGGATGAAATAGGCCGCATGGGAATATCTCTCGAAGAGATGGGCGAAAAGCTCCGGGACTCCATGAAGGCCATCGCAGCGGCCGCCGAGCGCCTCGGGAGCAACTCGGAGGAATTCTCGGCCCTCGCCGAGGAGTCCAACGCCGGTGTGGAGGAATCCCGGGCCGGTATCGATGATGTTTCTTCCCAGATGGAAAACCTCGCCGCAGCAAGCCAGGAAATCAACGCTTCCGTGGAAGAAGTGGCCAGCGGAGCCCAGTCCTCCGCCCAGAAGAGCACCGAGATGGCTTCGGAAGTGGAGCACGCCAGCATGGCGGGGGAAGAGGGAATGAAGGCCGTCAACCAGGTGGTTTCCAGCGTGGCCGGAGTGGCCTCCGAATCGGAGCAGGCGGCGAAGGAAGTGAAGAGCCTCGGCGACCGTGCCCGGGAGATCCAGAGCTTCGTGTCCCAGATCGGAGGCATCGCCGACCAGACCAACCTGCTCGCCCTCAATGCCGCCATCGAGGCGGCCCGGGCCGGTGAGGCCGGACGGGGTTTCGCCGTGGTGGCCGATGAAGTGCGGAAGCTGGTGGGGTACTTCCGGTTCGATCACGGAACGGAGACTAAGGGGCTTGTTCCGGTGGCCGGTGGAACATCCCGTCAGGCGAAGGGGAAAAAATAGGTTTTTCCCGTCCCGCCTGAAAGAATAAAAAAGCAAAAAGGCTGACGAAAGGATTTTTTTTCGTCAGCCTTTTGTTATTTTCCGGATCTCAGTTGTCTGCCGGCCCCGTTTCAGGTGCGCGCCCGGCGCTCTGCGGCACGGTCTTCTCTACCCTGACGGCGCTGACCTTGAATCCCGGTATCTTGCACACCGAGTCCAAAGCCGCCGCCGTCAGCACGTTCGCGGCGTTTTCCGAGAAATGGAAGGGGAGAAAGACCATGCCCTCAGGGACGCGGTCGGTAACTTTCACGGCCGCGCTGATCGACCCCCTGCGGGATGATACCCTGACCGTATCCCCGTTTCCGCATTTCAGTGCGCGGGCATCCGCCGGGCTGACCTCGACGAACATCTCCTTCACAAATTCTCCGGGAGCGCTCCGCCGAGTCATGGTTCCCGTGTGGTAGTGATATAAAAGTCTGCCCGTAGTGGCGATGAAGGGATATTCTTCGTCGGGCCACTCGTGGGGGGCCTGCCATTCGCAGGGCGAGAAGTCCGCTCTGCCCCTGGGGAAGCCGGCGGTATAGAGAACCGGCGTGCCGGGGTGGTCGCAGGCGGG
>JAAZOO010000285.1 GCA_012797715.1 Geobacteraceae bacterium
AGGCGGAAGCCCACCTCAGCTACGACATCACCAAACAGTGGGCGGTTTCCCTGGACTACTACTACACAAACGGCGGCGAGACAAAAGTGAACGGCGTACAGCAGAACGATGCGCAGAGCAACCACGGCCTGGGAGCAACCCTGTTCTTCCTGATCGGCAGCAACAATCAGCTCCTTTTCTCGTACCGGGACGACTTCTCGGTGAAGAGCGGGGCGGGGACCAATACCTTCGGTGTCCGCTGGGCCTACTTCTTCTGACCGGGGGACGGACTATCCAGCCCCATCCCCTCCTTCCCATGAATCTGCTTGCCGCACATCCTCCTTTTCGGCCATGGGGCGCGCGCAGCGCCCTTTTTTTTCGCGCCGTGCCACCGGCTGCTCTCCGAAAGCCACCGGCACGGAAAAACCGGAAAAAAAATCTTCTGCAGGCCCGAATTTTGTTCGTGTGTTTTCTTCTCCTTCATGCTTGAATGGGCGGGAATGAACGATGGGGACTATCGACCGATACCGGAGGAATCATGACAAACGGGGATATCCGCACAACCCTGCGCTACCGCTGGTACATCTTCTGGTGCCTGGCCGTCGGCTACATTCTTGTGTTTTTTCACCGGCTCTGCCCCGCGGTCGTGGCGACCGACATGATGACCGACCTCCACGCAAGCGGCGCCCTTATCGGTTTTCTCAGCTCGGCCTATTTCTACCCCTACGCGCTCATGCAGCTCCCCACCGGTCTCCTGTCCGATACCTGGGGCCCCCGCAGGACCATAACGCTCTTTCTCTGCGCCGCATGCGCCGGTTCCCTGCTGCTGGGGCTCACCCCATCCCCGTCCGGAGCGGTTATCGGCCGCCTCCTGGTGGGTCTCGGGGTTTCCACCCTGTTCGTGTGCACATTGAAAATCCTTGCCGAGTGGTTCAGCATCAGGGAGTTCGCATCCATGACCGGCATCCTCATGGCCATGGGCGGGGTGGGCTCCCTGTCCGCAGCCACGCCCCTGGCAGTGGTAAGCGGCCGCATCGGATGGCGGATGTCCTTTGTCCTGGTAGGCGTGCTGACCGCGGTCCTCGCGGCCCTGGTATGGAAGATCGTGCGGGATCGGCCGGCCGATCTGGGGTGGCCGACCCCGGCGGAGC
Organism: Geobacteraceae bacterium; assembly: GCA_012797715.1. Lineage (GTDB taxonomy): Bacteria > Desulfobacterota > Desulfuromonadia > Geobacterales > Geobacteraceae > RPRC01. Next base: position 1,131 of record JAAZOO010000285.1, read on the forward strand.
ATGCGGTATCCGATGCCCCGCCCATCAGCCTGCCGGACGGTATCAAGGAGGTCATATTCCAGCCCGCATTCTGGCCGCTGGCGGTCTGGTTCTTCTTCAAGTACGGCATCTTCACCTCCTTTGCCGGCCTGTGGGGAGGGCCGTACCTGATGCAGGTGTACGGGCTGTCAAAGGGAACGGCCGGCGCTCTTCTCTCCCTGGTGGCCGTGGGCATGATCATAGGCAGCCCCCTGCTCGGTTTCGTTTCCAACCGCGTGCTCAAGGGGCGCAAACCGACCCTGATCCTCGCGAGCCTGGCCATGGTAACGCTCACCGCGCTCCTGTCCTTTGCCACCGACACCCTTTCCCTCCCCCTAATAGGCGCTCTCTGTTTCGGGTTCGGCGTTTTCGCCAGCGCCATTGCCGTAATCGGGTTCACCTGCGGGCGTGAACTCTTCCCATCCCGCATCGCCGGAACCTGTCTCGGGTTCCTCAACCTCTTCCCCTTTGCGGGTGGCGCTCTCCTGCAGCCGCTCCTGGGATACATTCTCGAAAGGCACGGGAAGATCGGGACGGCGTTCACTGTCGAGGGATACCGCCGGGCCTTCCTGGTACTGTTCCTGAGCGCGCTTGCGGCGCTGACCGCCAGCCTCTTCGTGAAAGAGACGCTGGCGAGGTCCGACGGGAGATCGGGAAAAAACCCGCACGGAAACGGGGCCAAGGCAGCGGAATCGATCCGGGCGGAGTGAACGGAGCACGACACCACCCGCCGCCCAGGGCACACCTCCCCCTTCCACCCCCCAGCGGTTTCTCCTGGAAACGGAGAGAGCTCCCGGGGGAGCATCCTTGAAAGTCCCGGGACAAAATCCTCTTCTATGGTATTTTTTTCATGTGGGTATCAATCCAAAACCGGCAGGACCCTCCAGGGAAAGAATCCTTGTCGTTGACGATGACCGCTTTTCCCTGAAGGTGTACTGCCGTATCGTCACCGACCTGTTCATGCCCGGCCGGAGCGGAATGAATATGGTGCGGCATGTGAAGAATAACGACCCTTGCCAGGCTGTTCAAAAACTACTGCGGAGGCCGTCTGCGGCGTTGCGCGGTGCTCGCACCCTCGCCTATCTATGTGTTATGTCTCGGGTGCTGCGCTCCGTGCGCGTTGCATCCGACCTTCCTCGTACCGTTTTTCAAAAGCCTGTTACAGCGACGTGATCATGGTCACGGCCAGCACCAACGTGGAGTCTGCCACCCTGGCACTAGAAAACGGCGCCCGGGATTACCTGCTGAAACCGTTCAACCATGACGAGTTCCGGCACAGCGTTGCCCTGTGCAGGGGACAACGGAGGCTCGTCAATGAGAATCTTGAAAGACCTGTTTTCCATGGAACGGAGAACAAGGCATGCCTGACACGGTCCTGTTCGTCGATGACGAAGAAAACGTCCTGAGTGCCGTCACACGGGTCTTCTCCGGCACGGATCTGCGGATACTTACGGCGTCCGACGCGGCCCGCGCCCTTGATATCCTCCGCCGGGAACCGGTTGCCGTTCTGGTGGCGGACAACCTCATGCCCGGCATGAAAGGGATGGACCTGCTCAAGGCGGCTCGCTCCCTTTCCCCGGACACGGTAAAAATCATGATGACCGCCTTTGCGGACCTGACCACCGTCATGGAAGCCGTCACCGGCGCGGATGCTTTCCGCTTCATCGTGAAGCCCTGGGATACCCAGGAACTGGTAGAGACGGTCCGTGAAGTGGTGGAGCGGCACCGGGTGGAGCGTTCCCGGCGGCGGGAAGACGATTCGGTCCTCCACGCACTGGCCGAGACCATTGAGCTGAAGGACCCCTACACCAGGGGCCACTGCGAACGGGTGGCCCGCTACGCCCTCATGATGGCGGATGCGCTGCGGCTTCCGGAAGGGATGAAAAAGGATATCCGTTACGGCAGCTGGCTCCACGACTGCGGAAAGATTGGAATACCCGAAAGCATCCTGAACGCGTCGAGAAAACTGGATGCCGACGAATTTGCCGTAATTCGCCTCCACCCCGACTGGGGAGCGGAGGTGGCGCGCAAGGCCCGCATGTCGCCGACCGTGGTCAACATCATTCGCTATCATCACGAACAGTTCGACGGGGGGGGCTATCCGTCCCGCTTCTCGGGGAGGGACATCCCGGTGGAAGCCAGAATCGTGGCGATAGCCGATACCTACGATGCGATCACCACGGAGCGGCCGTACCGTTGCGCCCATGCGCAAGAAAGCGCCCGCGCACTCCTGCGGAGTCTCCGGGGGAAGAGGCTCGATCCCGAGATTACGGAAATTTTCCTGGGGCTTCTGGCATACAGGGAAGAGAACGGCTCCGCAGGCGGGAACGATGGTGAGCCCCCGGGCCGGGGGTGGAATGAATCGTGTGCACGAGGGAACTGCGAAGAAAGGGAATCGATGTTTGGAGGGGAAGAGGCATGACGAACCGTATCCTTCTGGTTGATGACGAGCCCCATATTATTTCTGCCCTGAAAAGGGTTCTCCTGGAAGAACCGTACGAGATACTGTCCGCGGCCAGCGCAGAAGAGGGGTTGAAGCTCATGGAGAGCACCCGTTTCAAGGTGGTGATCTCCGATGAACGCATGCCGGGCATGGGCGGCGCCGAATTTCTGTCCCTCGTCCGGAACAGCCATCCGGAGACCATCCGTATTCTCCTTACGGGGTATGCCAGCCTGGAGTCTGCCATGACGGCCGTCAACGGCGGAGAGATCTATCGATTCTTCATGAAACCGTGGAACGACCTGGAGCTGATTCTGGCTGTCCGCACCGCAGTGGAACGGTATGACCTGGAGGAGGAGAACCGGCGGCTACTGGCCCTGGTAAAGAGGCAATCCCGGGAACTGAAGGCAATTGAAGAAAGGTTTCCCGGCATTACCGGCATCGAGCGTGGTGATGACGGTTCCATCACCCTGCCGGAAATGTCGGAGGAGGAGATGGAACAGATCCGGAAGCAGTGCGGATGACGGCCGCATACCTCCCGGAGAAGCTGACGGCAGCACGGCCGCCCTTCAGGATGCGGGCCTCCAGCCGGATCTTCCCCCTCCCCCCGGCGCGCAGAGAGGCGAGGAACCGGGCATAGCCGCCATCGTCCGGAAGCGAACAGTACGCCTCCCAGTCATCGGCTACCGGCAGGGAATAGGTGACGTTGCACTCGTGGATCATCACGTCGGCCGCAATCCCCTCCTCCTGCAGCTTGAGATGGAGAAGCCCCCACCCGGCCAGCACCAGCACCCCGTACAGACTCCCTCCGAAGGCGGTCCCCTTGTCATTCACATTCGGCGCAAGGGGGGCGCGCAGGGAAAGGGAAATACCGCTGTACGCGGCAACCCGGATACCCATCTCCCGCGTGATGGGTATCTGACTGTGGAAGATTTCTTCCAAGTATTTTTCAGGAGAGTCGATACTCATGGCATTTCGTGGAAGACGTCCCTCCGCCCGTGGCACCAGAGGAAGCACGCGTACCGGCGACACCATAATCCCATTGGCCGGGAAAAGCAATCGTAGAGATATTTCTTCCTTTCCGAACCATCGTTCTTGACAAGGAAGATTAACGCTGTTAATTTTTTTAACGCTGTAAATTCAGCATGGGCTGGCAGAGCAGGGGAACCCATGGGTATCGTCGAACGAAAGGAACGTCAGAGGGAGTCTCTCCGTCAGGAAATTCTCGATGCCTCTCGGGAGATCCTTCTTTCAGCGGGATATGGGCAGCTTTCCATGCGCGCCATCGCCAACCGCATCGAGTATTCCCCCACCACCATCTACCTCTATTTCAAGAACAAGGACGAGATTCTCTACCACCTCTGCCTGGAGGCGCTGGAGCGGCAGTTTGAATTCATCCGTACCGCAGGCTGCAACGAATCGTCCCCTCTCCTCCGTCTGCGCGCCACCCTCCGGGCATATATCGATTTCGGTCTTTCCGAACCGGACAGATATCAAATCACCTATATGGCGGATATTTCGCGGCACGTCAGCATGGCAAGCATACTGGAGCACGGCGGCTTGGCCTCCAGGCTTCGTGAACTCATGTGTCAGAGAGTGAACGAAGTTCTGGTTGACGCAGGATGCACCCGTGACGTGCATACTGTTTCCCAGGCGCTCTGGGCACACTGCCACGGGATAGTCTCGCTCCTGATTGGCCGCCCCGATTTTCCGTGGGTCGAGCGTGAAAAACTCATCGAAACAGGCCTCGACATTTCCTTGAACGGACTGACCCGCCGCGGGACGGGGTAGGGAAGGCTCTTTTCGAATCTTCCCACGAGCGGCCCCGTTCACGGCGACACTCGATACGCATCTCACAGGAAACACGATGGAAAAGGAGCCGGGCATGAAACACCTGATCGTCTGTATGGCAGCACTGCTGGCACTGTCTCTTCCAGCCTGTTCTTCAGCCGGAAAGAATGAATCGTCGGCCGGTTCGCCGATACCGGTACGGGTCGGCACTCCGCAGACGAAAGAAGACCATGAGTCGGTGTCGGTCAGCGGAACCGTCGCATCTCCCCATGCCCCCTCTCCCGTACCCTTTCTTGTTTCCGGCAGAGTGATCCGGGTCGGGCCGCGGGAAGGGGAGTATGTGGGGAAGGGACAGTTTCTGGCTTCCCTTGACCCCACCGATTTCCGCCTGGCGCTGGAAACGGCCGCAGCCCAGACCGATATGGCACGTACCGCGTATCAGCGCGCCGGAGATGAGCTTGGCCGGATGAAGATGCTGTACGACTCGAAAAGCCTGGCCCCCAACGATTACCAGAAATACAAGGCCGCCTGTGAATCGGCCGCGCACCAGCTGGAGCAGGCCGCCGCCTCGGAAAAGCTGGCAGCGAAACGTTTGGCGGACGCGACGCTCCGCTCTCCGGTGGCCGGGTTTGTATCGAAGCGTTCCGTCGAGCCCGGCCAGATGGCGAGTCCCGGCCAGCCCGCCTTTGAAATTGTCACACTGGATACCGTGGAGGTCAGTGTGGGCGTGCCGGAGACCGACATACATCTCGTTCGCGCCGGCCAGAAAGCCGTCGTCACGCTGCCCGCGTTGCCCGGTCAATCCTTCCAGGGAACCGTGCGCAGTATCAATGTCTCGGCCGATCCCCAGACCCGCACCTTCATGACGCGCCTCAGCGTCCCGAACCCGAAGCACACGCTCCGCATCGGCATGGTCGCGGAAGCGCAAATTCGGGGCGACCGGACAGTGAAGATGCTCACCCTTCCCCTTGAGACGATTGTGCGGGATCCGCAGGGCGCCACCATGGTCTACGTCTACTTTCCCGACCGGAAACGGGTATATGCGAAGCGGGTGGAAACGGGCGCCGTGTACGGAAGGGAGATTGAAATACGGAAGGGCCTTGCGGCAAACGATCGCGTCATCCTGGCAGGCCAGGAGCGGCTCCGTGACGGCACCCCCGTTTCACCGGAGGCGGCGGGGGCCCCGACGGACACGTCCGCCGCACCCGGCCCGGGGGCACGGCAATGAATCCCATCAAGATTTCGCTCCGCTACCCCACGGTCACGGTGATCCTGACGGCCCTGCTGGTTATCGTCGGCATGCGGGCCTTCTTCCACATGCCGCGCACC